>DATAVJ010000173.1:0-35267 GCA_036267795.1 Rudaea sp. | reverse complement strand
TGCGTGATCATGCGTTCTTTTTCGCCCATGTGGCACGACAGGCACAATTGCGCACGCTTGATCGGATCTTCCGTCGCGTACATGCCCTTCGCGAGATTGTCGGCATGCGTCACTTTTCTGTCGGCATGCGCGTTGAGCCACAACTCCGAACCGCCGTGGCATGCTTCGCAGCCCACGCCGTCGCTGATCTGGAAACGTTCGCCGCGGTGATCGGCCATCTGGTTGTCGGCGTGGCAATCCAGGCATATCGCGGCTTTTGTGGGATCGCCCAATCCCAATTTTGCGGCGATGGATTTCGACTGGGGCTTTTCGAGAACCTGATAGGACTTGGCGTGCGGATCGAATTCCTGCCAGATGGCGAATTCGTTCTGCATCACGTCGGAATCGCGGAACGGCTGCGACGCGCCGTGACAGACGCTGTTGCTGCAAGTCGCCACGCCCATGTGCTTGTGTGCGGCAATGGCTTCCACTGCCGTCTCGGCCTGGGCAGCCGCGGCAAACAGCATCAATATCGCGAATACGCCTTTCATCGCCGTCCTCTCCCCAAGTCTGGCAAATCCGGTTCTACAATTCGGACCCGATCATACCGCAGTCGCGGCCAATTCGTTACCTTCCATACGCCAAAGGCCATGGCCTTTGCTGGCCTTGTCGACCTGCTCCATGCGCGCCGCGTGCAGCGACAGCTCGACCGCGTCCGCATACCGCACACGCAACGCGGGGCGGCTGGCGGTGAATGTCGTCGCCTGCGTCCGCACCACCACATCCACGCCGCCGAACGTGAGATCGCCCTGCCCGCCGGTAATCGCCAGATAGACATCGGCCAATAGCTGAGCGTCGAGCAGCGCGCCGTGCAGCTCGCGATGGCTGTTGTCGATGTTCAACCGCTTGCACAGAGCGTCGAGGCTGTTTTTCTGACCGGGATATTTTTCTCGCGCAAGCAGCAGCGTATCCAGCACCTGCGCGTGGTGTTCGATTTTGCCGTGCGCCGCGTCGGCCAGCGCGAACTCCATGTCGAGGAACGCTACGTCGAATGCGGCGTTGTGAATGATCAATTCCGCGCCGCGGATGAAGTCGATCAGTTCGGCGGCGATTTCCGCGAACCGCGGCTTGTCGGCGAGAAAGTCGCTGTCGATTCCATGCACGGCGAGTGCGCCTTCGTCGACAGTCCGTTCCGGATTGAAATAACGATGCAGCGTTCTGCCGGTGGGACGGCGTTCGGACAATTCCACACACCCGACTTCGATGATGCGATGGCCCTTGCCGACTTCCAGGCCGGTGGTTTCCGTATCCAGTACGATTTGCCGCATCTTCGATCAAGCCTCCGCCGCTGCGGCCAACGCCGCTTCACGCGCAAGTTTATCGACTTTTTCGTTTTCCGCGTGACCCGAATGGCCGCGCGTCCATGCCCAGATGACGTCGTGTCGTTCGGCGACTACGGCCAGACGTTCCCACAAATCCTGGTTCTTCACGGGCTTCTTGTCGGACGTGCGCCATCCCGTGGCGCGCCATCTCGCCAGCCAGGTTTCGATGCCTTGCTTCACGTATTGCGAGTCGGTGGTCAGCGTCACGCGCGATTTTCGGCGCAACAATTCCAGCCCGCGAATCGCGGCCATCAGTTCCATGCGATTGTTCGTCGTCAACGTTTCGCCGCCGGAAATCCACTTTTCCACTTTTTTATAACGCAGCAATGCGGCCCATCCACCCGGGCCGGGATTGCCGATGCATGCGCCGTCGGTAAATATCTCGACCTCGACGGCATCCGTCATGCGCAATTCCGATGTGCGCCGGGCGCAAGGCGCGGATTGAGCGCGCGGTCACGGCTTTGTGTACGCAGGCGCAGCGGCGTCAGTGTGCTGCGGCGTTTGCGCGCCAACAGGAGCCATGAACTGCCGAATCGGGCGAATGCGTTGGTGACCCAACGAGCGTAGAGGCTTCCCGGTTGCGCCGGATCGTTCGGCAACAATACGCCCGGATGCCGCACTTGCAATGTTTCGATTTGATTGCGTGCGAACAATTGCCGCCATTCGCCCGACGATCGCAAATGCAAGGGCGCGCCCTTGGCCGCTTGCCACGCAAGCCACGGCCGCCATGTGCCGAACGGATTGAATCCGAACACCAGCGCCACGCCCTCCGGCGCGAGCACGCGGGAAAGTTCGCCGACGCACGGTTCGACGTCGTCGACAAATTCCAGACTATGTTGCGCGACAAGTAATTGGAAACTGTCATTGGCGAACGGAAGTGCGGACATTGTCGTTTTCACATCGCCATCGAGCGCATCACCGTTCCTCGGCGCAATTTCGACGATGTTTCCGAGCAGATGCGCCGGCAATGCGCTGTGCGAGGAGGCGTGCGGGCCGAGAAACAGGCCGCAGCTGCCGTAGACGCCGGCGAGAATCGGCGTAAGCGCCGTCATCTCTCTGCTTAGGAGTTCCCGCATCGCCTGGCTGGCAAACAAACGGCTGTAACCCTCGTGCATTGCCGGCGGCCGACTGCGGTGTGGCCTCGGATTGTGCGCGAAGCGATCAGTAACGTAAACATCGTTTGTTGCGCTGCGCAACGCGCGGCACATGCGTGCCGGCAGCCGGCTGGTATAGTGCGCGTCCGTTTTGCCCGGGGAAGGGCGTCGCAGACGACCGAACATGCGCGCGCAAATTTCCTGTCGTGAAATACGAACCCGGCATCCGGGACCGCGAATACCTTCGCGCGACTGGCGGCTGGCCGCACTGGGCAGCGGATGCTGCTCGCTCGGCATCGGCTGTCTGATGCTGGTCGCTTGCAGCACGGCGCCGCAACGCCCACCTTCTCAACCGCCGTCGACTGCGCCTTCCACGGACGCGTCCATCATCGTATCGCCCGCACAGCCAGCGGCGCCGTTGTCGTTGTCCACCGGTACGTCTGCGCAATCGCCATGGGTTCGATTTCGCCAGCGGCTGGCGATGCCGGGCTGCGACTACAATCCTGCCGTGCGCCGATGGGCACGCGCCTACACGCAAAATCCTGCGCAGTTTGCGGCCTCGATCAGCCAGGCCATGCCGTATTTGCTGGTGGTTCTCGATGAAATCGAGCGCCGCGAACTGCCCGGCGAATTCGTTTTCCTGCCCTACATCGAAAGCACCTACACGCCGGTGTCTTCCAGCGGCGATCGCGCCGCCGGCATCTGGCAGCTGATGCCCGATACCGCACGCGAGACCGGATTGCCGATAACGCCGGAATACGATGGACGTCTAGACATTTATGCGTCCACGCAAGCGGCGCTCGACTTGATCGAACGCTACCAGCGCGAGTTCGACGATTGGCGCGTGGTCGATCTCGCCTACAACGCGGGCGAGTACGGAGTGAAAACGCTGGTGAGATCCGGCACGGTCGGCAACGGCGCCGACGAGCTCGCGCGGCTGCGGGTCAATCCCGGAGCGCACGATCACCTCGCGAAGTTGCTGGCGGTCGCGTGTGTTGCGTCGGATCCGCAACGCTTCAACATCAAGCTGCCCGAACCGTTGACAGACGATTGGCTCACGCATGTCACGTTGGCGGCACCGGTCGATTTGAACCTCATCGCATCGATTGCCGGTATCGACGTGGCGCAACTGCGGCGCTACAACCCGGGTTACACGCTGGGCCGCATGCCGGCGAACGGTCCTTATGGATTACTGATTCCCTCCGCGCAAAAAGAAGCCGTCGAAACGGTGTTGTCGCTCATGCCTACGCCGATGTGGCGGGAATGGCACGATGTAGCGCTGCAGCAAGACGAGGCCGTCGACGTCATAGCGACCGCGCACGATCTCGACGCGGATGCTCTGGCCTCGGTCAACCACGTCGCGTCGGATAGCGTGCTGCCGGCAGGCAAGCATGTGCTGCTGCCCGGCCGCGGCGATGGGCCGCTATCGACTATCGACAACCGCCGCACCACAACCGCCGCTCGCGCGACATCCGCACCGTCGATGCACATCGTGCGCTCCGGGGAATCGTTGTGGATCATCGCGCGCAGCGAGCGCGTGCGGATCGACGATCTGCTGCGCTGGAACGGTTTGCAGCGCACCTCGACGCTGCATCTCGGACAGCGGCTGCGTCTGGCTGTTCCCGAGTCCGAAAGTACGGCGTCGGCGGCTCTTCCGGCCGGTTCGCACTGACGCGGCAACGCGTAGTCCGCTAAAATTCGCGCTCACGACCAAACGCGGAGGCATCATGGGATTTCTGCACGGAAAGCGCGCGCTGATAACCGGCATCATCAGCCAGCGCTCGATTGCGTGGGGCATCGCCGATGCGATGCACCGCGAAGGCGCGCAACTGGCATTCACGTACGTCAACGACTCGCTGAAGAATCGCGTCGATGAAGCGGCAAACGCGTTCGGTTCCAACATCGTATTGCCGTGCGATGTCGCGCACGACGATCAGATCGAAGGCCTATTCGCCGGGTTGGCGAAGCATTGGGACGGGCTCGATATTCTCGTCCATTCGATTGGCTTCGCGCCGCGCGAGGCGATTCAGGGCGAGTATCTCGACAATCTGACGCGCGAGAACTTCAAGATCGCGCACGATATTTCAAGCTACAGCCTGTCGGCGATGGCCAAGGCGGCGCGTCCGCTGATGAAAGGGCGTGGCGGTTCGGTTCTCACGCTGACGTATCTCGGTTCCGATCGGGCGATGGCGAACTACAACGTCATGGGTGTCGCGAAGGCCAGTCTCGAAGCGAGCGTGCGTTACCTCGCCTATAACCTCGGCCAGGAGGGTACGCGCGTCAACGCAATTTCCGCAGGGCCAATCAAGACGCTCGCCGCCGCGGGCGTGAGCAATTTTCGAAAAATGCTCGAACACGTCGAACAGAACTCGCCGCTGCGCCGTAACGTGAGCATAGAGGAAGTCGGCAACGTGGCCGCGTTTCTTTGCTCCGATCTCGCGTCGGGCATTACCGGAGAAATCGTTTTCGTCGACGCCGGATTCAACATCATGGGCATTACCGGCATCTGACGCATGCCATAAAGACGCATAAAAAAAGCCGCGTTTGTCGCGGCTTTTTCTTGGCGCAGTTATCGATTACTGCAATCGATCTTCCGCGACTTCCACTTTCGCGTTCTTGCGCAAGCTGTCGACATAGCCGCGAACGGCCAGCGCGCCCATGCTTTGACGCAACGTATTGCGGGCCGCTTCGCGCGTCTTGGCGTCGAGTTTCGACGCATCGCCGTCTTTCACCGCCGTCAGCGCGATGAGCACGTAATTGTCGTCGGCCAAAGCCGTCTCCCCATTGACGGTCTTGCCGTCCTGCGGGCGGTCCAGCTTGAACACGGAATCGACGAGTTTGCGATCCAGATTCGCGGCGTTGCGGCCGATCTCTTTTTCGTCCTGCGCTTTCGATTTCAGTTCATCGGCGATCTTGTCGAGCGACTCGCCCTTGTTGAAGCGCGCGTATAACGTGTCGGCGCGTTCGTGCGCGGCTTTCGCGATCTGCTGATTGGTCAGCGTCTTGCGGATGTCGTCGCGAACCTGATCGATCGGTTTGGGTTCCGACTTCTCGTGTTGATCGACGCGGACCACCACGATATGGCTCGGTCCGATTTCGATCGGATCCGACGCGTTGCCTTCGGCCAATACCGAACCGGAAAACGCGGCTTTGAGAACGGCCGGGTTCGCCGCAATTCCTTCGCCGCCCGTGCGTGCGAACAGCCCGGTTTTTTGCACGGGCAAATCCAGTTGTTTGGCGGCGGCATCCAGCGATGTCGGATCCTGATAGACCGCATCGGTGAGTTTTCCCGACACATCGCTGTACTGGCGTTCGCGTTCGCCTTCGAGATATTTGCTCGACAATTCGTTTTTCACTTCTGCATAGGGCTTGACCTTCTCGGCCTTCACGTCACGCAAATCGATGATGTGATAACCCTCGTCCGACTTTACCGGATCGGAAATGTCGCCCTTTTTCATCGCGAACAGCGCACTTTCGAACGCGGGGTCGGTAACGCCTTTCTCCAGCCATCCGAGATCGCCGCCCTGCGATTTCGAACCAAGATCGTCGGAATCGGCCTTCGCGAGCGCCGCGAAATCCTTACCCGATTTGGCTTCCTTGGCGATGCCTTCCGCTTTTGCCAGCGCCGCTTTCTGCGCATCGGCATCCGCGTTCTTGTCGACCTTCACCAGGATATGAGAGGCGAGCCGTTGCTCCGACGTCACGAAGCGTGATTTTTGATCCTCGTATAATTTTTTCAGCGTTTCGTCGTCGACGCTGGTTGCCACCTTCATCTTCGACGCATCGAGCTCGACGTAATCGAGCGAAATCTTTTCCGGCGTCATGAACTCCGATGCGTGCGCTTTGTAGTACGCATCAATATCGGTATCGGCGATTTTCACATCCGCAGCGGACGGCTTTTCGATTTTGAGGAAACGGAAATCGCGCGTCTGATCGCGCAGGCGAACGTAATTGTTTACATCGGCATCGGTAACGAACGCGCTGGCGGAAAGCTGACTGTCCATCTGGCGCAATTCGAGTTCGCGGCGCACGATATCCGCGAATTCCGCCGGCGAGCGGCGCTGCTGTGCGAGCAGCTGTCGATATTGATCCTGGCTGAATTTTCCGTCGACCTGAAACGCGGGATAGCTCGCGATCTCGCTTTGCACCGCGGCACGCGGCACGGCGGCGCCGAGCTTTTCGTCCGCATTGAGAATCAATTGTTCATTGATCATCTGTTCGAGCACTTCGCGCTTGCGCTCCGGCGTGTCGATCGCCGTCATGTCCATCTGTTGACCGTACATGCGCTGAATTTGCGAGCGAAACGCATCCCAGCGCTCGCGAAATTCCTGTTGCGATATCTCGTGTCCGTCGACGTCGGCGACGTATGTCGCCGTGCGCGAGCTCATGAATTGCTGCGTGCCGAAGAATCCGCCGAAGACGATGACGATGATACCGAGCACGATCTTTGCGATCACGCCGGAAAATTTTTCATGAAGTGTTTGCAGCATTGACGATGCCCGATTGTTGATGTTCACGCGTACCGAAGCGCGCGTGGCGACTGCGTATTTTCGCCCATTCGGAGCGCCGCCGCAGCCTGCGGAAAAAACGAGGGCGCCCGTAGGCGCCCCTCAAACATGTCAAAGGGTGCCTAAGGCACCCAATCTAGCGAAGGGAGCCAAGGCATCCTTCGGAACACGTGGCGGAGTGGACGGGACTCGAACCCGCGACCCCCGGCGTGACAGGCCGGTATTCTAACCAGCTGAACTACCACTCCGCATTGTTCTTCCCGAAAGTCCGGCCGTTCAGGACCGGACTTTCTGCGGAATGATCCGCACCGCGGTATTGGTGGGTGCTGAGGGTTTCGAACCCCCGACCCTCGCCTTGTAAGGGCGACGCTCTACCGCTGAGCTAAGCACCCTCGCCAAAGCATACTCGTTTCGCGTGAGCCGATTAGTTTATGGCATCCTTGAGCGCTTTGCCAGCCTTGAAGGACGGATTCTTCGAAGCCTTGATCTTGATCTGCTGGCCGGTGCGCGGATTGCGTCCCAAACGCGCAGCGCGCTTGCGAACGATGAACGTGCCGAATCCGACGAGGGAAACGGTATCGCCTTTCTTTAATGCTTTCTTGATGGTTTCGATGATGGCTTCGACGGCTTTGCCGCCCTCGACTTTCGTCAAGCCGGCTGCATCGGACACTGCACTAACAAATTCAGCTTTATTCATTCTCTCTCTCCCGATCGGAACAAGCGCCCATTATTCGTGGCATGTGGGCGAATCGATTTGCACACGGTTCGTGTCCCGGCAATTCGATTCGCTGCTCCGCGATCGCCCGGCCTGTGCGGTCAATCGGATCGCGGTGCGGACTTTATACCAGCCGCTTCGAGTCGGCGCAATACGAGGCGTGATGCGGGTTTGCGGGATTCGCAGAAAACGGCGGCGCGCGAAAATTTGTGCGATTTGCGCTTGACGCACAGAAGGAAATTTGCAAGGCACGCGCAGCGTGCCGCCCGTTATCCTGCGATGCGCACGCGGCGCTTGTGCGCCGCAAACTTCAATGCGGACGCGGCTGGTTTCCCTCGCCCTCAGCGTCGCGGTTTTGTTCCAAAGTGGATTTTGCATCTTTTTCCACTTTTTCACCCGTGATCGGCACGAGTGGACGTTCCAGTGCGATGTCCAGAACTTCGTCGATCCACTTCACGGGCTTGATGGTGAGCGAGGCCGTGATGTTCTTCGGGATTTCGGTCAGATCCTTTTGATTTTCCTCAGGAATAATCACGAGTTCAATACCGCCGCGATGAGCCGCGAGCAGCTTTTCCTTGAGTCCGCCGATCGGCAGCACGCGGCCGCGCAGCGTGATCTCGCCCGTCATCGCCACTTCCGACCGCACCGGCACTTTCGTCAACGCCGATACGAGCGCGGTGCACATCGCAATGCCTGCGCTCGGTCCGTCTTTCGGCGTGGCGCCTTCCGGAACGTGGATGTGGATATCGTGTTTGTGGTGGAAATCAGGGTCGATGCCCAGGCGATCGGCGCGAGCGCGAACGACACTCAACGCCGCGTGAATCGATTCCTGCATCACTTCGCCGAGTTGTCCGGTATGAATCAGCTTGCCTTTGCCCGGAACGACAGTCGCCTCGATGCTGAGCAGATCGCCGCCGACTTGCGTCCATGCCAATCCCGTGACCAGTCCGACTTCGTTCTGAAGCTCCTTGCGTCCGTAAGTATGTTTCTGAACTCCCAGATAATGCTCGAGATTGCGCGACGTCACCATCGCCTTCGCGCGCTTCGCACCTTTCTTTTTGTCATTCGCGAGCGTCAGTTCCTTGACGACCTTGCGGCAAATCTTGGCGATTTCGCGCTCCAGATTGCGCACGCCGGATTCGCGCGTGTAGTAACGGATCATGTCGCGTATCGCCGATTCGCCGACGTGCAACTCTTCTTTGCGCAGGCCATTCGCCTTGACCTGCTTCGGCACCAGATAGCGCTCGGCGATATGGAGTTTTTCGTCTTCCGTATAACCCGGGATGCGAATGACTTCCATGCGATCGAGCAGCGGACTCGGAATATTGAGCGAGTTCGCCGTGGCGATGAACATCACTTCGGACAGGTCGAAATCGACTTCCAGATAATGATCGTTGAACGCGTTGTTCTGTTCGGGATCCAGTACTTCGAGCAGCGCCGACGACGGATCGCCGCGGAAATCCATCGACATCTTGTCGATTTCGTCGAGCATGAACAGCGGATTCTTGGTGCCGCCCTTCGACATGTTCTGAACGATACGGCCCGGCATCGATCCGATGTATGTGCGGCGATGTCCGCGGATTTCCGCTTCGTCGCGAACGCCGCCGAGCGACATGCGCACGAACTTGCGGTTCGTCGCGCGCGCGATCGACTGACCGAGCGACGTCTTGCCTACACCCGGCGGCCCAACCAGACACAAGATCGGACCTTTCATTTTTTTCACGCGCTGCTGCACGGCGAGATATTCGACGATGCGTTCTTTGACCTTTTCCAGGCCATAGTGATCGGCATCAAGCACGTCTTCGGCCGCCTTGAGATTTTTGCGGACCTTGCTGCGTTTTTTCCACGGCGCGCCGACGAGCCAGTCGATGTAATTGCGCACGACGGTTGCTTCGGCCGACATCGGCGACATCTGCTTGAGCTTGTTCAATTCCGTGCGTGCTTTGGCCGCGACGGGCTTCGGCATGCCGGCGTTTTCGATTTTCTTGGCTAATTCCTCGACTTCATTCGGGCCTTCTTCACCCTCGCCCAGTTCCTTCTGGATCGCCTTCATCTGTTCATTGAGGTAGTACTCGCGCTGACTTTTCTCCATCTGCGTTTTCACGCGGCCGCGAATGCGTTTTTCGATCTGCTGGATATCGATCTCGCCTTCGACGAAACCCATGATCATTTCGAGACGGTCCGCGACATCCGCGGTTTCCAAGATGCGCTGCTTGTCCTGCAGGCGGATCGACAGGTGATGCGCGATCGTGTCGCCGAGGCGACTCGTGTCATCGATGCCGGCGATCGTCGTCAGCAATTCGGGCGGAATCTTGCGGTTGAGTTTGACGAACTGCTCGAACGTCGTGACCAGCGAGCGCGCTACGACTTCGACCTCGCGCTGCTCGCGCGTATAGATCGGATCGAGAACGCGGACATGGCCGGTCGGGATGCCGTCGCGTTCGGAAAATTCGACGACTTCCGCGCGGGTCGTTCCTTCCACGAGAACCTTGATGGTGCCATCGGGCAATTTCAGCAATTGCAGGACGGTCGCGACTGTGCCGATCGGATATAGATCGCCGGCCTGCGGATCGTCGATATCCGGACTGCGTTGCGCGACGAGCAGGATTTGCTTGTCGCCCGTCATCGCCACGTCGAGAGCGCGCACCGATTTCTCGCGCCCGACAAAAAGGGGCAGCACCGTGTGCGGATACACGACAACATCGCGCAACGGCAGCACCGGCATTTCCTTGATTCCGGTGTCGCCGCCGCTGGAAGATTTCACAGCCTTTTCCATTCCGATTCCTGATCAGAAAAACAATTAAATCGATGACAGTCCGAGCGTGACCGCGCGCGGTATATACGTCAAGTGCGGTCGCCGGAGTCGATTGCAAGTCGCAAGCCAACTTGCGTGAAGAACCGAGCGTAACTCGCCGAATAAGAAATCAAAATGCAGTGAAGCTCGCGTGATACATCAACACGCACTCGGCTGCTCGAACATCTAGATCTCGGTTGAATATGAATGAGCCGCGAAGTAATTTCAAAAATCCCGTCAACCTCAGCGGCGCACAGGAAGTACGCCGTTCGACGCAGGTACAGGGATGTAGCTTCGGCGAACACACCCTACGCGAAGAGCAAACGTGCTTTCTTTGGTTACTTTCTTTGCACGCAGCAAAGAAAGTGACTCGCTCGCCGCAGGCGAGTGAAAGCTTGGGCTTTGTCGTCGGGAATCAAAAGCAAAGTCACTGGATTCCGGCTTTCGCCGGAATGACGAGCAGAGACGTAGCGAAGAGCTGGATTCCAGCTTCCGCTGGAATGACAAGCGGGAGCGAGGGATTATTCCGACGCCGCCCGCGACTGCATCCCGCGATAGATCAGATACGGCTCCGCTTGCCCGTTGATTACCGCTTCATCGACGACGACTTTACTGACGTGCTCGAGCGACGGCAGTTCGTACATCGTGTCGAGCAGAACCTGCTCGAGGATCGTGCGCAAACCACGCGCACCCGTGCGACGCTTCAGCGCCTTGCGTGCAACGGCGCCCAATGCTTCGTTGCGGAATTCGAGTTCAGCACCTTCCATCTCGAACATGCGCTTGAACTGCTTGACGATCGCATTCTTCGGCTCGGTGAGAATCTTTATGAGCGCCGGCTCGTCGAGTTCTTCCAGTGTGGCCACAACCGGAAGACGTCCGACAAATTCCGGGATCAATCCGAACTTGACGAGATCCTCGGGTTCGACATCGGTGAGAATCTTGCCGACGTTCATCATTTTGGCTCGGCTGCGCACTTCGGCGACGAATCCGATGCCCGTGGATTCCGAGCGCTGCTGGATGATCTTTTCGAGTCCCGAAAACGCACCGCCGCAAATAAAGAGGATATTGCGCGTGTCGACCTGCAAAAATTCCTGCTGCGGATGTTTGCGCCCACCCTGCGGCGGAACGGAAGCGACCGTGCCTTCGATCAGTTTCAGCAGCGCCTGTTGCACGCCTTCGCCGGAGACATCGCGCGTGATCGATGGGTTTTCGCTCTTGCGCGAAATCTTGTCAATTTCATCGATATAGACGATGCCCGTTTGCGCTTTCTCAACGTCGTAATCGCACTTTTGCAGCAACTTCTGGATGATGTTCTCGACGTCCTCGCCGACATAACCCGCTTCGGTCAGCGTCGTCGCATCGGCGATCGTGAACGGTACATTGAGCAGGCGCGCCAACGTTTCGGCAAGCAGCGTCTTGCCCGAACCGGTCGGCCCGATCAGAAGGATGTTGGATTTGGCGAGTTCGACCTCGTCCTGGCGCTGACGCGCTTCCAGACGTTTGTAATGATTGTAGACCGCAACGGCCAGTACCTTCTTCGCCCGGCCCTGCCCGATCACGTACTGATCGAGAACATCCATGATCTCACGAGGTTTCGGCAAGTGATTGCGCGCGGTCGCGTTTTTTTCTTCGAGCTCTTCGCGAATGATGTCATTGCAAAGCTCGACGCACTCGTCGCAAATGTAGACGCTGGGGCCCGCAATAAGCTTGCGCACCTCATGCTGGCTCTTACCGCAGAACGAGCAGTAAAGAATCTTGCTGCTGTCGCCTGAACGGCTTTGCCGGTCCTCGCTCATGCCGAACCCCGGTTTCTCACTGTACTCACGATCCGCAGAATAGCACAGCTGCGCCGGATTGCAGTCCCATGACGGGACTGCGATTCAGCTTCGCAAACTGCGCCGAAAAAGAGCCAAATCAGATGGATTTGACGTTGTCCGCCGGGCGCGCCTGGAGCACGGCATCGACGATGCCGTATTCCTTGGCTTCGAGCGCACTCATGAAGTTGTCGCGATCGACGTCGCGCTCGACCTTTTCGACCGGCTGCCCGGTATGGTGCGCGAGCGTTTCGTTGAGGCGATGCTTGAGCGCAAGAATCTCTTTCGCGTGGATGGCGATGTCCGACGCCATGCCGGAAAAACCACCGGACGGCTGATGGATCATAACGCGCGAGTTCGGCAGCGTGTAGCGCTTGCCCTTCGCGCCCGCTGCAAGCAGGAAAGAACCCATGCTCGCGGCTTGGCCGATGCAAATCGTGCTCACGTCCGGCTTGATGAATTGCATGGTGTCGTAGATCGCCATGCCGGCCGTGACGACTCCGCCCGGACTGTTGATGTAAAGGTTGATGTCCTTATCCGGATTTTCCGATTCCAGAAACAGCAACTGCGCGACGATCACGTTGGCCATGTAGTCGTCGACCGGACCGACCATGAAAACCACGCGCTCTTTGAGCAAGCGCGAATAGATGTCGTACGCGCGTTCGCCGCGGGAGGTCTGCTCGACCACCATCGGTACGAGATTCAAAGCGCGGGTCGGTGTCGGTTCGTGGATCATGGTCATTCCTCGGCGTAAGTTCTTAGCCTACAGGACGCATCGCTTCGGTAAAGCTCAATGTCTGCGGGCTCACTTGCGCATGTTCGGCGACCCATTCGGCGATCTGGTCCTCGAGCACGCGATTCTGCAGGCTGCTCATGAGTTGGGGATCGCGCTGGTAGAGTTCAACTACCCGTTCGGGTTCTTCGTACGTGGAAGCGATGGA
The DNA here is from genome assembly GCA_036267795.1 of Rudaea sp. Taxonomy (GTDB): domain Bacteria; phylum Pseudomonadota; class Gammaproteobacteria; order Xanthomonadales; family Rhodanobacteraceae; genus Rudaea. The sequence continues at coordinate 22,040 of DATAVJ010000173.1, read as the reverse complement.
CGCCAGCGCTTCGGCGACGCGGCGGCTGTCCACGCGCACGCCGTTCTGGCGCGCCAGTTCGCCGACGAGCAATCCGGCGATGACGCGCCGACGCGCCAGCGGGCGGAACGATTCTGCATCCGGCGGCGCAATCTGCTGATTCTGCTGCTGCGCTTGCATCTGCGCCTGCTGCACGAGCGCATTCGCCTCCGCCGTTACCATCGTTTCCGGCACGTCGAGGTTCGGATAGGTATCGACCAGCTTCTGGACGACTTCGTTCTTCAGCCGCACGGCGAGAACGTTCTTCAGTTCGCGTTCGAGGTTGGCGCGAACGTCGGCGCGGAATTTTTCCCTGCCGCCTTCGCCGATGCCGAAACTCGAGATAAAGGCATCGTCGACCGACGGCAGTTTCGACTCCTGAACGCGCATGATCTTGATGGTGACGTTCGCCCTGCGTCCGGCGAGCGCCGGGATACGGAAGTCGGCCGGGAAATCGGCGTCGATGTCGAACTCGTCGCCGGTCTTGTGTCCGACGAGACGGTCTTCGATGTCCTTGGTCACCGCGTTCGAGCCGATGATCGTGCCGGCGCGTTCGCGCGCAGCGTCTTGTTTGTCTTTCTCGGCGATCTCGAACAACACCATGTCGCCGTTCTGCGCGGGATGATCGACCGCCGCCCACGAGCGGCGTTGCTGACGCAGCGTTTCGATCATCACGTCGACGTCGGATTCTTCGACCGCCGCTTGCGGCTTGGTGACCGCCAACGTGCTGACGTCGAGCTTGTCCATTTCAGGCAAGATCTCGAACGTAGCCGTGTATTCGATCTGGCCGTTGACCGGTTCGCCGGATGTCGAAATCTGCGGGCTGACGGCGGGACGAAGTTTTTGCTGATCGACGGCTTGCTGGAAACTGGTGCGGACGAGTTCGTTCATCGCCTCGCCGCGGATCTGCGCGCCGAAACGCTGTTCGACGACTTTGGTCGGCACCTTGCCCGGACGGAAACCTTTCAGACGAACCGTCTTTCCCACTTCCGCCATGCGCGACTTGACCTGGCTTTCGTACGAATCCGCCGGAATGCGCACCGTGACTTTGCGTTCGAGCTTGCCAACGTTTTCAACCGAGACTTGCATGTTAGACCTCTGACTCTGAGCGGAAACCGCCGCCGATGCGCCGTTTTCCACAATGTGAACTTTTATCTATGTCTATTTGTGAACGATTTCATTCTGCGAACTGGTGCGAAAGGAGAGACTCGAACTCTCACGGGTTACCCCGCTGGAACCTAAATCCAGTGCGTCTACCAATTCCGCCACATTCGCGCTGGTTCCCAGAACAGTGGATTCTCGCGCAGCTCGCGACAAAGCCGCGCGGGAAATGGTGGGCCGTCTAGGACTCGAACCTAGGACCAAGAGATTAAGAGTCTCCTGCTCTACCAACTGAGCTAACGGCCCGCTGTTGATTTTAGTTTCGGCCGCCGGCTGCAAAACCGGAGGCTTTCTGCTTCGCCTCTGCAAAAAATGGGGTGGACGATGGGACTCGAACCCACGACAACCGGAATCACAATCCGGTACTCTAACCAACTGAGCTACGCCCACCGTAGATGCCGATTTTAGCGTGCAACCCGCATCGCGTATACCCGTGCGGCTGGCGCGCCCGACAGGAATCGAACCTGCAACCGCCGGCTTAGAAGGCCGATGCTCTATCCGGTTGAGCTACGGGCGCACTTCGAGCGTAGTGTACGTCGCATCCGCGCTGGTCGGGGTAGAGGGATTCGAACTCTCGACATCCAGCTCCCAAAGCTGGCGCTCTACCAGGCTGAGCTATACCCCGACGAAAACGAACCCGGCTGCATCATCCATGCATTCGAGCGCGATCCGCTCGAACAGACTACACCTCGCGTTTCTTGCCCGCATCGACGTGCGACGCGAAAATCCTATGAAAATAAGGGTGCTTGCACCCTTCGCAAATCTGGCGCGCCCGGAGAGATTCGAACTCCCGACCACCAAGTTCGTAGCCTGGTACTCTATCCAACTGAGCTACGGGCGCGAAGAAGCGGAATTATTCAGGGAAGCGGCAGAGCCGTCAACCCCGAAGGCGTTGCTCGCGCATTTGCGCCGACGCGTTTTCGATCGATTATGGCGCGGGCGCTCCGAGTTTTTCCCAGAAGCCGACGAACACGAGCGTCGATAGAATGAAGCCCAAGATCACATTCACCACGACTCCGCTGGTGAAGGCAACGAAGGGTTTGCTGCCTGCGCTGATCAGATCGCGCAGGCGCGTGCTGAGTCCGATGCTCAAGAAGCAAAACGTGAACGCCCATGTGCGCAATCCGATCAGCGGCGCGACGAGATCCGGGGTCAATACTTTCTTGAATTGATCGTAGCTATAACCTTGCGCAAGCAAGGTGATGATCGCCGACGCGATGAAAAAGCCGAGCACGAACTTAGGAAAGCGCCGCCAGATTTCGCCCGCGTTCGTCCGCGAGTTGACGCCTGTATTCTCCCAGCGTGTGGTCGCGATGATGGAGAGAACGAGTGCCCAGACGCCGATCCAGATATCGCGTCCGATCACCTTCATCAGCGTGAACGCCTGCACCGAGGCCTCCGGCTTGCCGGCGATGCCGCCTTGACCCGCATAACCGCTATAAGTTTGTGCGGCGGCAAATCCAGCGGCGTCGGCAAATTCGGATGTGCCGATCCACGCACCCGCCACGCCGGTCGCCAGTCCCAATGATTTCGCGATCAGCGGCAGCGCGATAATCATCACGATCGCCCAGAGGATGACGAGTGTAATCGCCATCGGTGCATCTTCCTTCTTCGCACCGACCGCACCCGCGACCGCAATCGCAGCGGAAACGCCGCACACCGCCCCGCCGCTGCCGAGCACCGCCGCGAAGCGACGATCCAACCCGAGTTTGACCGCCGTAAAATAAATCGTGCCGAAAGTGACCAGCGAAATGATCGCCGCTTGCACGATCGCCACCGGGCCGGCCCACACGATCAGAGTGAACGGCAATTGCGCACCGAGCAGCACGATACCGGTCTTTATGTAGAACTCCACGCGCAGGCCTGCGCGCAGCCAGTTCGGAATTCCGAATACGTTCGAGACCAAAAGTCCAAGCACGAGCGCGACGAGCGGCGGCTCGAGGTTGTACTTCGAAGCCTGATCCCAGGCACCGATGAAATAGATCAATGTCGAGACGACGAATACGACGGCGAATGCGCCGATGAATTCGCCGAGTTTCAATCCCATCGCCTTGACGCCGATACCGAACAGAACGGACCACAGCACGAACAGCGCTACGTAACGCAAACCATTGGCTTGCAGTTGCGCGGCGACATCGGAGAACGTCGACCACTTCTGCGGCGAAACGGCAACCCACTTGAAACTGACGCCTTGCGAAAAGGCGATCACCGCCGCGACGACCAGACCCAGCCCGATCCAGATGGCCCACCAATCTTCCTTCGAGATCAGCTCGCGCCATCCCGAGGGCGCAGCGTGTGCGGGAGTCGACATCATTGGCTCCTATTTAGTTTCAAAAAACGGCACGCGCACTCAACCACGTCGCAGCCGTACGCGCAAGTCCATCCCTCAACGCTCGAATGCGGAACAAACGTGAATCGCGCCGGACATGAGGGCATCCCACGTGATGCCTTAGACCCTACCTGAGGTGCGCTTAGCCGAAGTGACATGTGTCTGTGGCGCTGTTCGCCTTCGAAGTGCGTTCTTCGTCTTGAGTGTCCGGCAACCAGCGAGGAAGTCATGCGTTTCCGTCATCTTGCGTGTCATGTGTTTCTTTGCGGTTTGGCGTCATCTTTTGCACAAAACGCAAATGCGATATGCAGTCCGCTGATTAATTACGAGCGTGTTGTTGGTGACACTGCCAACGATAAGAACTGCACCGACAACGATATCCAGAGCGCGATCAACAACGCGGTTTGCCCCAATACGACGATCTACATAACCGGCGAGCATTTGTACAAGTCGCAACACTTGCTGATTCAGGACAAGTCGCTGTCGCTGGTCGGCACGAGTTCGGCGACGTGCAATATCGGTGTCGGCAACAACCTGTTGGATACGACACCGACCGCACCGCTGATCACGCTGAGTGGCGCCGGCCACAGCGGCGACAGCGTGATCTCGATTCACGGCAACAGTCACGTTACGTTGCAATATCTGGAAGTGACCGGCGGCGCATCGGATACCGATCAATTCGGCGGCGGCGTTTATTTCGGTGGCCAAGGAGCGTTGACGCTCGACACCGATACGATCGACAACAATTTTGCGGGTTATGGCGGCGGCATCAATGCATTCGGCGAAGGCGGCGCGCTGACGATCACCATCAAACAGAACACATTGATTCTCGACAACCGTGCGCAGTTCAACGGCGGCGGCATTCGCATCGAAGGTTCCACCCATCTCTACATGCTGGAGGACGGCTCCTCTGTTGCATTCAACCAAGCTGAAGGACTGGATCAAAACAATCAGCCATCCGGCGGCGAGGGAGGCGGCATCGCGATTTATGGACCCGCGATCGCCGACATTGCCTCGCCTGGAACACTCGTCGGCACGGTATCCGAGAACAGTGCGACTTACGGGGGCGGCATTGCAGCGATCGGGACGAGCAGCGGCCGTGCTATTGCTCGGCTGTTCAGCGTGTCGTCAACGCGACCCGTGCTTCTGGAACAGAACCGGGCTTCGGCCAGCGGCGGCGCTGTGTACGTTGAGCCGAAGGACGACAGCATCAATGCGATCCTGTGCGCGGGCAATTTTCGCTTTGCGCTGAACACGGCTCCGTCGGGTGCCGCGATCTTCGGAGCCATTGAATCGGCGAGCGGCGGATTCATTTTTCTGAATGCGTTCGATAAAGACGACTCCTGCCTTTCAGCCGATGTTACCGCGCTCGGCGGCGTCAACTGTACGCAGGGAGTTGAATGCAACGATTTTTATCAAAACAGCGCGATCGACGAGTCAAACGCAATAACACAAGGGGCGATTATCGAAGGAAACGGCTCGGACGTAACTGCCAATCGCATTTCCATGCGCCAAAACAACGCTCACAACCTCGTACACTTCATCGACAGCGTGGAGTCCATCTTCAACACCTGCAGGCTTACTGACAATCACAGTACCTCGGCGTTGATTGATGTCGCCGGATCGAAAGACAACTCCGTAACTGGGTTGAGCAGCAGTACTATTGCCGGGAATCAAATTGACAGTGGTCCGGTTATCGTTGCCAACTGCGAGCTTGTTTTGACCCGTATGCTGGTGTACCAGCCGACGGTAAGGAGCGTAAATTTCTCGCAGGAATGCGTCGCAGGGTCTTATTCGGCGAGCGACACGATCACTACCGACATCAGCAACTTTCCGGCCAATTCAACGAATATTCTGCAAAGCGATACGCCGCGGTTTGTCGATGCCACCAACGCCGATCCGGACAAACGCGATTATCACCTCACAGCATTCGCACAGGCGGGACTGGTCACAGCCTCGCCCGCCATCGACTTCGGCTCATCAGCTAATGGCAGCGATTTGGACCGCAATCCGTACAATGTGGATGTTCCATTAGTCTCCAACGGTGCAGGGCCGCGCGACGTGGGCGCATACGAAGCGCAACCCATAACAGATCGCATTTTCGGCGACGCCTTCGGGGACGCGATATCGTTGCTGCGCTAGATTCACTTACCGGGTGAGGCGCCGCACGCGCCGCGATGCGAAGCCGCAGGCGGCGCGGCCACGAGAGGATGACGTTCCGCGTGCGCAGCGATCACGGTGGCGAGAACATCTCGCCGTAGGAAGTTTCCGTTCGCTTGGGCCGCCGCAAACCACACACGCGCTGCGAGTAGATCAATTTGCGTCGGTTCCATCTCCTGCGATGCAGCCGCGATCGCTTGCTGCAATCGCTGGTTCGCCGCTTCCCTATTTCCGGCGGATAAGTCTAACCGTGCGATGGCGACATGCGCGGGCAGCAGCCATGGGTTCCAAGGATTCTGTTGCGCATCAAGCGATTCGCGCGCCGATGCGGCAGCAGTGCATCGCGCATCGCTCGACGTGTTCGAGCACGCGAGCGCGAGCGCCGCGAGCGCACGCACGCGCAAATAATCCGGCGAGGCCGAGCCGATGCGCTCGACGCTGCGCGCTAACTTTTCCTTCGCTCCGTCGAGATCGCCGCGCACGATGTCGATCTCGCCAAGAACATAATCGTTCAAGCCCAATGCCACCGCGTCGTCAGATGCTGCAAGCTGCAGGTTGGCGCGCTCCAGATCGCTTTGCGCCGCGTCGAGGTCGCCGAGGTCGAACTTCATCTGCGCGTGCCAGCGCAACGCGCGCGCGATCCAGGCCACGTCGTCCGGCCGCAGGATGGTTGTCGTGACGCGCAGCGCGCGTTCGCAGACTGCTTCTTCATCCTGACCGATGATCGTCGCCAGTTGGCAGCGCTCCTGCCAATAACGGACGTTCCGGTTGCGCGTATTGTTCGGCGCGGCATCGAACAAACGCTCGACAGCCAGAAAATCGTTGCGAGCCGCACGCAGCAGGCCTTCCTGCATTTCCGCCACGGCGAGATTGTCCTGTGCGATAGCTGTTTCGAACGAGTCCGGCCCTTCCGTGGCGAGATGGATCGCGTACGCCTTGCGGAATGCGTCGATCGCTTCCGCGTGCGCACCGCTCAGATCCAGACTGATCGCAAAGTTGTTGTAGCCGGTCGCCGCAGCGGCACTGTCAGCACCCGACGCGGCAATGCGCTCGGCGAGTGCGCTGCGCTCGTAGTCGACTGCCGCGCGATGGTCGCCGTGCAGATCGGCGATTTCACCGAGCCCGTCGTCAAGCTGCGCTGCGGGCAGACCGTGAAGCAGCGAAGCGCGATCATGCAGTGCCAGCAACATCGGTTCGGCGGCGGTCACGTCGTCGTGCGCCAGCAGTTCTACGGCATAGGCGAGATGCGCCTGCAGCCGCAGCGCATCGTTCGCAGGGAGTGTGGAGTCGGCGAGTTGTGCAGCGTCCTGCGCGAGTGTTTGCGCCTGGTCCGAATCGCCCATCTTTTCGTGCAGCTGCGAAAACATCAGTTGCAGGTCGATGCGTTCGTCCGCTTCGAGATCGCGACTCTCGCTCATTTTTTTCGTCGCGTTGGCGAGCAGGTCATAAACGCGCAACTGCTTGGCCTCGATCACGCTGCTGCCGATCGGCGAGAACATGTCTTCGACGAATCCGCGCACGTGCTCGGCGCGTTCGGCTTCGTGCCCTGCCGCCCGCGCTTCCCACAGAGCGACGCCCAGCGCGGCAAAAACAACCAGCGCGAACGCCGACGAAATCGCCACGCCGCCGCGATGACGCCGCAGGAATTTGCGCAACCGATACCGGCGCGACGGCGGATGCGCAACGACGACGCGCCTGGAAAGATAACGCTCGATGTCGTCAGCCAATTCCGCTGCGGACGCATAGCGGCGCTCGGGTTCATCCGTGATGCATTTGAGAACGATAGTGTCGAGATCGCCGCGCAGAATTTTTGCGTTTTTCGATCCGTCGGCCGCGAGCAGGACAGACGGCCGTCGCGGCGACGTGCGGTCGGGTCGCCGTTCCGTCAGCAGTTCGTAAAGCAGCACGCCGAGCGAGTAGACGTCTGTGGCGGTCGTGATCGTTCCCGCCGTCAATTGTTCCGGTGCGGCGTAGTCCGGCGTAAAGATACCGACGGTGGGCTGTTCCACGTCTTCATCGAGCAGTTTGGCGATGCCGAAATCGAGCAGCTTCACCACACCCAAGCCGGTGACGAGAATGTTCGACGGTTTGATATCGCGATGCACGACCAGCGAGCGATGCGCGGCGGCGACGGCGCGGCACACGATCAGAAACAGATGCAATCGTTCACTGACACCGAGATTCCTATGGCGGCAGAAGTCTGTGATCGCTTGTCCGTCGACGTATTCCAGGGCGAGATACGGAATGCCAGACGCGGTAACGCCGCCATCGACAAGGCGCGCGATGTTGGGATGATCCAGCCGCGCAAGCAATTGACGTTCGCGCCGGAACAGGCGCTGTTCCAGCTCCGACAGCAATCCGCGTCGCAGAAGTTTCACCGCTACTTGCTGCGCAAAGTCGCCATCGTCGCGCTCACCAAGGAAGACCACGGCCATGCCGCCTTTCCCGAGCAGCCGCACGAGCCGGAACGCGCCGATGCGGTCTCCGATCCATCCTTCGGCGACGACGAATTCGGGCCGCTTCATGCGTTCGGCGTGCTGATCGGCCGGCGTTTCGAAATAGCCGTCCGATCCGTCGGCCGTGAGTAAGTTTTCCAGTGCGGCACGTTCGCCGGTGTCCGGCACATGGCTGTCGAGCCAGCTCGAGCGTGCCGACGGCTCGACCTCCACGGCTTCGGAGAACAACGTGCGCAGCCGTTGGAGCGAGTCACTCGAATGTGGCGGCCATTGCGTATCGGAGGCGGACATGCAATCTATAAACGCGAGCCGGCGCCCGACAGCGCCACGTCAACGCAACAGGTCATAGAGGAATGCACGCGCAAAACGCCAGTCGCGGTTCAGTGTCCGCTTCGCGGTGCCAGTCATTTCCGCAATCTCGGGCAGCGAGAGTCCGCCGAAGTAATGCAGCAGCACGACCCGCGCTGCGCGTGCGTCTTCCCGCTCGAGGCGACATAGCGCGTCGTCCAGCTCGATGGTGTGCTGTGCGGTTTCATCGGCAAGTTCCCGCGCGGCCGAATCGGTTTCCCTCGCCAAGTCCCCGCCGCGTTTGAGCGAAGCGCGATCGCGCGCGTGATCGAGCAGAATATGCCGCATCGCTTGCGCGGCGTAGTCGAAAAATTGACCCTGCGAGGAAAACGTCAGTTCGCGCGCGTTGTTGAGCTTGACGTAAAGCTCATGGACCAGCGCCGTCGTATCCAGCGTCGCATCGCCCGCTCGTCCGCGTTGCCGGCTGGCCATGCCTTTCAGCCGATCGTAAACCGCGGCGAACAAGGCGTCCGCCCGTTGGTCGTGCTCTGCGTGCGTTGCCGCGTCGTCGCTGGGCATGGCGCGTCTCCCAACCCAGTGTATCCCGGCGGCTCGTCGACCGCATCAAAGGCACGACCGGTCGGTGCTATGAGCCTTCAAATCCGTTCTTGAAGATCGAATCGGCTTCGAAAAGGCTCACCACATTGCTCAGCGGCTGACCTACTATCAGGAGATCGTGCGATGCATCGTAGTCATATGACAGATCGGTTCCTCCGAATTGTGCCGTGCCGAGCACGCTGTTCGCCGGCGACAAGGCACCCACCGTGCCGCCGTCTGCGCGGCCTTCGGTTACAGCTCCGGCGTCGGTGACGGATCCGTTGTCCCACACGAAGCTGACAACAAGGTAGTTGCCGTTGGACAGCGCGACAATGCGGTCGAAGCCGAGCATGTCGTTGTCAACGCTGCCGACGAGCGAATTCGCGGCGGACACAGCGCCCGATACGCCGTGCACGCCGCTGCCCCAGGTTGCCGCTCCCGCCATCGGTGCGGTGCCATTCCAATAAATGCTCGAAACGACATAGTTGCCGTTGGCGAGCGGGAAGATACCGGAATTGCCGACTTCATCGCCGTCGCTCGAACCGATCAGAGAATTGGCCGCGGAAATGGAGCCGCTCAAGGTCGCCGTTCCACTGACCCACGTCACGGCTCCGACATTCGTGTGAGGACCGTTGTTCCATTCGTCGCTGTCGATGACATAGTTTCCGTTCGTCAACGCATAGATGCCCCGGCTGCTTAGATGATCTCCGACGACCGATCCGGTCAGCGAATTGGATGTCGATACCGTTCCCGAATGCGCAGCGGCGCCGTTGACGGCGGTTACCGCACCGATTTCGCTGTTCCAGTACGGACTTCCCACCACGTAATTGCCGTTCGTCAGCGCGGTGACGAAGAAACCGACTCTGTCGCCGGCCGTCGGACCACCGCCGATGGAACCGGTCAATGAATTGCCCGCCGCAACGGGGCCGACCAGTCCGGTCGTGCCGTTCGCCCAAGTGACAGCGCCTTCGCTGTCGTTCCAATCTTTGCTCGCGACGACGTAGTTTCCGTTGCTGAGCGCGCTGACCCCGTAACCGACGCCGTCATTGGCATGAGTGCCGACCAGCGAGTTCGATGTTGTGACAGGTCCTGTCAATCCCGAACTGCCGTTCGCCCATGTAGCCGCTCCGGCCGAAGCGGCTGATCCGTTACCCCACGTCTGGCTCGACACGACATAGTTGCCATTCGCCAGTGCGGTGATGCCGCGACTCAGATTTTGACCGAGCATGCTCACCTGATCTCCCGTCTTGGTTCCTACCAGCGAGTTGCTGGACGACACCGCGCCGCTCTTGCCGCTGCTGCCGTTGCCCCAGGTCGCAGCACCCGCACTCAATGCAGCGCCGTTGTTCCATAACGGACTGGAGACTACATAGTTGTTGTTGGTCAACGCGACCACGCCGCTCCAACCGACTTCATCTCCGGCCGTACTTCCCACCAGCGAGTTCGTGCTCGACAGCGCGCCATGGCCACCAACTGCGGAGTTGATCCACGTTGCGGCGCCGGCTTTGGCAACGGATCCGTTGGCCCAAAAGAGACTCGTGACCACCACGTTGCCGTTCGCCAGAATCGTGACGCGAGGAGGAATGTCGTCACCCAGCCCCACCTGATCGTTCGCGTGAGAACCGACCAGCGAATTGACTGCCGAGACGGCGCCCTTGATTGCCGTGGTCCCGTTCGCCCAGGTTATTGCTCCGGCGTACGCCGCAGAACCATTGGACCAAGATGAACTGAGTACCAGGTAATTGCCGCTTGGCAATGCGATAACGCCAGCATTGGAGCCGATCTCATCCGCTGCTGTGCTTCCGACGAGAGAATTACTTGCCGACACTGCTCCGGACAGTCCCGCGGAGCCATCGACCCATGTAACCGCTCCGACGTTTGCAGCGGTGGGACTGCTCCAATCCGGACTGCCGACAACGAAATTGCCGTTGGCGAGAACGACTATCTGCGTGCCGACATGGTCGAAATCGGAACTGCCAGTCAATGTCGAGATCAACTGCCCTTTCATTGTATACAAATACACTGCGCCCAATTCTTGTGCCGAACCGGTCGCCCAGCGCGGATCGGCGACGACAATGTTGCCGTTCGGCAGCGATGCCACGGTCGCGCCGAACAGGACGCTTCCTGCCGGACCTGCGATATCGGTTGTGGCGGCAGATGCGGAACGCGCCGGCACAAGAGGTAAAGAAATCAAGAGCGCCATCAGCAGCCAGATCGACGTGAGCAGACTTCGTACATGCGTCATGGCTTAGACCTCTTTAGGCTGCCAATGCAGCCGCTGCCGTGAGGACTCGTTCATCGCGATCTTTCTAATTGGTCGCAAGGAACCGAGCATGCCAGCATTCATTCATATCCGCAGCTCGGCGACGTCCATTATAGGAACTCGCGATTCGATTCTGAGCCATTTCAGAGACAACGGTCTCTTTCGAGAGTCTGTATGGCGGGGGCGAGACTCTCGAGCCGAAGGTCGACCTCGCGCTTGGCTGTTCGTGGCCTGGTCGAATTTAACTCAACTGCCGACTCGCTCCGACGGAGACGCAGGAGCGGATGTCGCCACTTTCTGAAACATGTCGACGATGAACGAATCATGCGGGGTAAAGGCGCAACTTGGCGCCGTTTGCAGACTCGGTGGCGGAGAGGGAGGGATTCGAACCCTCGATAGAGCTTTTGACCCTATACTCCCTTAGCAGGGGAGCCCCTTCGGCCTCTCGGGCACCTCTCCGGGCAAAATCATTCTGGCGCGCGAAGGATAACGACTCGCTTGCGCTGGGTAAAGCTCGACTGGATTCTTACCGGCGGGTGGTCAGCTCGATTCCGGCGATTGCGACGGCTCGGCTCCGGCTTCGTGTTCGCGTTTGATTCGCTGGTAGATCTCTTCGCGATGTACCGCCACATCCTTCGGCGCGTTGATGCCGATGCGGACTTGATTGCCCTTCACACCCAGCACAGTCACGCTTACTGAATCGCCGATCATCAAGGTCTCGCCCACCCGGCGTGTCAGAATCAGCATTGTCTTTCTCCTTACGGCTATTCGTCTTTCCTAACGAACGTGTACGCGATGGCGATCCCCTCACCGTCGCCCTCACATCCCGGAGCAGCCTATTTATCCTACTGATACCCGTCTTTTCGACGGGCAAGGCGGCTTCTTCCTTGTGCCGGCTGTGTACTGCCGACCATTGCGATACTAGACCCTGCGGCACCGCGCGTGCAATCGCGTGCCGAAACTTTACACGCGAATTACAAAGCGACGTCTGTCGAAAGTCATGCAAGACGTTCGGCAATCCAGGCCGGTACGGCCTCGAGCGCGGGACCCAGCGCCGCCGAATCTTCGCCGCCGCCCTGCGCCATATCGGCGCGGCCGCCGCCCTTGCCGCCTATTTTCCTGGCGACATCCGACACCAGATCGCCTGCCTTGATCTTGCCAAGCGCCGCGCCGTTCACGCCGGCGACGAGCGATATTTTTCCGTCCGCGCCGCCTGCCAGCAGTACGACGCAGTCGCCCAGTTTTTGTTTGAATTGATCGACGCTGTCGCGCAATGTCTTCGCGTCGGCGCCATCGAGCCTCGCTGCGACGACCTTGATGCCGTTTACGTCTTTCGCCATCGACGCCAGGTCGGCGGTCGCGGCCGTTGCGGCTTTCGCCTTCAGGCTTTCCAGTTCGTGCTCGAGTTTTTTCTGCCGGTCGAAAACCTGTTTGAGTTTGTCGACGACATCGTTCGCGCTCGCGGAGAGCAAATGCGCCACCGCATCGAGTTTGCGTTCTTCCTCTTTCACGAACGCGAGCGCACCTTCGCCCGTGAGCGCTTCGATGCGCCGCACGCCGGATGCCACGCCGCTCTCGCTCACGATCTTGAACAAGCCGATATCGCCCGTTCGTGCGACGTGCGTTCCGCCACACAACTCCGTGGAGAAATCGCCCATGCGCAACACGCGGACTTCATCGCCATATTTTTCGCCGAACAGGGCCATCGCACCGAAGTCGATGGCGTCGTTGTAGGCCATGTTGCGAATTTCCGCTTCGGAGTTGCGACGAACTTCCGCGTTGACCAAATCCTCGATCGTGCGCAGTTCGTCGTGCGAAACGGGTTTGAAATGCGAGAAGTCGAAACGCAAACGATCGGGTGCGACGAGCGATCCTTTTTGCGTCACATGATCGCCGAGCACTTTCCGCAACGCCGCGTGCAGCAAGTGTGTTGCGGAATGATTGAGTACCGTCGATTGACGGCGCGCCGCATCGACATCGCCTCGCACGCTATCGCCAATACGCAACGCGCCGCCGGTCAGGCGACCGATGTGTCCGTGAAACGCACCGGCGAGCTTCATCGTGTCGGTCACGGCGAACGTGCCGGATTTCGCAACCAGCTTGCCGGTATCGCCGACTTGTCCGCCCGACTCCGCGTAAAACGGCGTGCGATCGAGAATCACCATCGCATCTTCGCCGTCGCCGAGCTGATCGACGTCGCGGCCGCCGCGGACGATCGCGACGACCTTCAAGTCATCCGCCGTCAGGCCTTCGTAACCGAGGAACTTCGTCGGCTTCAACCTCTGCACGAGGTCTGCAGATAGCGAACTCCTGGTGTCGAACTGGCTTGCCGCACGCGCACGATCGCGTTGCTCGTTCATCGCTTTCTCGAAACCGGCCATATCGACGGACAGCCCGCGTTCGCGCGCAATATCGGCCGTCAGATCGACCGGGAATCCGAACGTGTCGTAAAGACGGAATGCATCGACGCCCGCAATCTGTTTTTTCGCTTTCGACGCCACTTCATCGAACACTTTCATTCCGTTTTCGAGCGTCTCGCCGAAGCGTTCTTCTTCCGCCAGCAGCGTTCGTTCGACCAAGCCGCGTTTTGCGGAAAGCTCCGGATACGCCGCGCCCATTTCTTCCACGAGCGGCGCAACCATCTTGGAAAAAAACGGCTCGCGTACACCGAGCATGTATCCGTGACGCAGCGCGCGACGGATGATTCGGCGCAACACATAACCGCGCCCTTCGTTCGACGGCAATACGCCATCGACGATCAAAAACGAACACGCGCGGATGTGATCGGCGATCACGCGCAGCGATTTGTTTTCCAGATCGCCCGTCTTCGTGAGCTGCGCCGCAACCTTGATCAAGTGCTGAAACAGATCGATTTCGTAATTCGAGTGAACGTGTTGAAGTACCGCCGTCAGGCGTTCCAATCCCATGCCGGTATCGACACACGGTGCGGGTAGCGGAGATAACGTGCCGTCGGCCGCACGATCGAACTGCATGAATACGAGATTCCAGATTTCGATGAAGCGATCGCCGTCTTCGTCGGGCGATCCTGGAGGTCCGCCTGGAATTTCCGCTCCGTGGTCGTAGAAAATTTCGGTGCACGGACCGCACGGTCCGGTGTCGGCCATCTGCCAGAAATTGTCCGACGCGAACGGCGCGCCCTTGTTGTCGCCGATGCGGATGATGCGGTCTTTCGGCAATCGGATTTCGTTGTGCCACAAGTCGTAGGCTTCGTCGTCCGTGTGATAGACGGTGACGAGCAGCCGATCTTTCGGCAATCCGAACACGCCTGTGAGCAATTCCCACGCCCAGATGATCGCGTCGCGCTTGAAATAATCGCCGAACGACCAGTTGCCGAGCATTTCGAAAAACGTGTGATGCCGCGCGGTATAACCGACGGAATCCAGATCGTTGTGTTTGCCGCCCGCGCGCAAGCAGCGTTGCACGTCGGCCGCGCGCACGTACGGCAGCTTTTCGCTGCCGAGGAAAACGTTCTTGAACTGAACCATGCCGGAGTTGGTGAACAGCAACGTGGGATCGTTGCCGGGCACGAGCGGCGCCGAGGGGACGATCGTGTGTCCTTTCGACTTGAAGAAATCGAGAAATGTCTGGCGGATTTCGGCGCTGGTCTTCATTGCAGTCATAGTCAAAAAAGAAATGAAATCCGTCATTCCCGCGAAAGCGGGAATCCAGTGACTTTCGCTTCGTCGGCCCCGCAAAGGCGCTGGATCCCCGCTTTCGCGGGGATGACGTGCGGCGCTGCGGATCAGTCCAAGCGGATCAGTCCAAATCGTCTGACAGCCCAGCTTCGCCAACCACTATTCTAACAGTGGCGGCGTCGAAGCCGCGACGCAAGAGGAAGTTGGCGCGTTTGACGCGCTCGGCAAGATTGGCCGGTTTGCGTCCGAACCGTCGCTGCAGCCGATCGCGGACGATCACAGACCAATCGGGCTCCGCCGCTTCGATCAGCGCACGCGCTTTCGCTTCGGCGATACCGTGCGTCTTGAGTTCCGCGACGATCCAGCGCGGCCCATAGCCCGATTCGATGCGCGTGCGAACGAGCATTTCGCCGAAGCGCGCGTCGTTCTGGAAATCCTTGGACTGTAGTGTTGTCAGAACGGCATCGGCTTCGTCTTTTTCGATGCCGCGCCGCGCGAGCTTGGATTTCAGCTCGCGCGCCGAATGTTCCCGGCGCGCGAGGAGTTCGATGCCTTTTTCGTAGGCGTTGAGGGGCAACTTCTCCTTACGCCGCACGAAGCACGAGCAATTCGGTTTGGGATGGAAGTTCTACCGGCGCAAACAGCGATTTTGGGTACAGATAATCCTCACCCGACTCATCGATGATGCGAACCTGATCGGTTTTCGCCGCCTCGTCATCCGCGAGCAACTCGTAGAGTTTCCGGACTTCGAGCGACGCATCATAAGACGCGTTGCTGATGCAGACGACAAACGTGTGATGCGTCATACGAATCAATCCAGGTAACGTTTGATCTTGAATTCCCGCTTGCCGATTCCGCGGCTTCGTACCAATGAATCTCGGCGCCGCGGATTCGGACGTCGGTCAGGCGAATCGTCGCACGTCCCTTGCGTTTTCTCCAAGCGGCCGGACCGTAGAACTTGCGGAGGCGGGAAATCTCGCGAATTCCCGCGCCGCGCGCAATAGTTTCGACATCTGCGATGTCGCCAACAATTGTGAAATCGATTTCGTCATCGAGGTAACGTTATGCCTCTTCCACCTCGGCCACCGCCGGCGATGCCGTCTTGACGGCCGGCGCCAACGCAATGCGCAACTTCTCTTCGATTTCCTTCGCCACGCTCGGATTGTCTTTCAGATACTGGCGCGCGTTGTCTTTGCCCTGCCCGATGCGCTCGCCGCCGTAGCTGTACCAAGCACCGGATTTATCGACGATCTTGTTGTCGCTACCCATGTCGATGAGTTCGCCTTCGCGCGAAATGCCTTCGCCGTAGAGAATTTCGGTGACGACCTGCTTGAACGGCGGCGCGAGTTTGTTTTTGACGACCTTGATGCGCGTCTGGTTGCCGACCACTTCATCGCCTTTCTTCACCGCGCCGATGCGGCGAATATCCAGACGCACGGACGCATAGAATTTTAGCGCGTTGCCGCCCGTCGTCACTTCCGGACTCTGGCCCGGCATCATGATGCCGATCTTCATGCGCAACTGATTAATGAAAATGACCATCGTGTTGGAACGCTTGATGTTGCCCGTCAGTTTGCGCAATGCCTGCGACATCAAACGCGCCTGTAGACCCGGCAGTTGGTCGCCCATTTCGCCTTCGATTTCCGCGCGCGGCGTCAGCGCGGCGACAGAGTCGATGACGACCACGTCCACCGAACTCGAGCGCACGAGCATGTCGGCGATTTCAAGGGCCTGTTCGCCGGTGTCGGGTTGAGATACGAGCAAATCGTCGACCTGCACACCCAATTTTTCGGCATAGCTCGGATCGAGCGCATGCTCCGCGTCGATGAACGCGCACGTGCCGCCGAGCTTCTGTGCCTGTGCGATCACTTGCAATGTCAACGTGGTTTTGCCGGACGATTCTGGCCCGTAGATTTCAACGACGCGGCCGCGCGGCAGACCGCCGATGCCGAGCGCGATGTCGAGCATCAGCGATCCGGTCGGAATCGACTCAATGGCCTCGATCGCCTTGTCGCCCATGCGCATGACCGCGCCTTTGCCGAACTGCTTTTCGATCTGGCCGAGTGCGGCGGAAAGCGCTTTGCGCTTGTTGTCTTCCATTGCTGAATCCTCAAAAGTAGGCGAATGACTGCAGGCTGCGGGACGATCGTCTCACACACTGCGACATGGATGGAACACGCCAGAAATTATCCCACAGCGCCCGTTTGCAAGATGGCAAATCGATGCGTCAGCTCGTAAGAATTTTCTGAACCCCATGCAACGCCGCTGCAACGGTTTGGCGGCGCACGGCTTCGCGGTCGCCGTCGAAATGAAACAGCTCCGCGTGCGCATATCCGCCGCGGCGTTTCCAGCTCACCCACACCGTTCCGACAGGCTTGTCCGGCGTTCCCCCGCTCGGTCCGGCGATGCCGGTAACCGCTACCGCCACCGTTGCGCCGAAGCGCGCCAATGCACCGGAAACCATTTCGATTGCGGTATCGCGGCTGACGGCGCCCTGATGTTCCAGCGTCTCCGGTCGCACGCCGAGCAACGCTTCTTTCGCTTCGTAGCTGTACGCCACCACGCCGCATTCGAACCATGACGACGATCCGGCGATGTCGGTCAATGTCTTGGCGATCCAGCCGCCCGTACACGATTCGGCCGTGACCAGCGTCGCGCCGCGCTGCGTGAAAACCGTTGCGATGTCCTCGGCGAGACGATGCAGGTCTGCATCTGTCGCGCTGCTGTCGGCCTGCTGCATTCGAAACTCCACTACAATCTCGGTTCGCCACTGAACTTGTCATTCCCGCGAAGGCGGGAATCCAGCGACTTTGATCCTGGCTCGCCAAACAAGGCACTGGATTCCCGCTTTCGCGGGAATGACGAGCAAACACACTTTAACGCAAAGCATGAATCGCGACGATTTCGCTCAGCACACGCCATTGATGCGCCAGTATTTCGCCGCCAAAGCGGACTACCCGAGCGTGCTCGTGTTTTTCCGCATGGGCGATTTCTACGAGTTGTTTTACGACGACGCACGCAAGGCAGCGCGCTTGCTCGATCTCACCTTGACGCAACGCGGCCAGTCCGGCGGCGCGCCGATTCCGATGGCCGGTGTCCCTTATCACGCGGCCGAAGGGTATCTGGCCAAACTGATCAAGCTCGGCGAATCCGTTGCGATCTGCGAACAGATCGGCGATCCGGCGTTGGCGAAGGGATTGGTGGAGCGCAAGGTCGTGCGCGTCGTCACGCCCGGCACGGTCACTGACGAAGCGCTGCTCGATCAGCGGCGCGACAACATCCTTCTCGCGATCGCGAAAAGCGCATCGGGTTTCGGCATCGCATGGGTCGACCTCGCCGGCGGACGATTCGTCGTGAGCGAAGTTGCCGATGCGGAATCGCTCGGCGCCGAACTGGCGCGGCTCGCGCCCGCCGAAACGTTGGTCGATGAAAACGGCGAATGGCCGCCCAGCGTGAGCGCGCTTGCGGGCCTTCGCAAACGCCCGACGTGGCATTTCGACTACGAATCGGCGCAGCGCAGCTTGCAGCAATTTTTTCGCACGCACGATCTGTCAGGATTCGGCTGCGAAAACCTCCCGACGGCAATCGCCGCGGCGGGAAGTCTGCTCACCTACATCCAGGAAACGCAAAAGTCCGCGCTGCCGCATCTCACTGGCCTGACCGTCGAACATGCAAACGAAACGATCGCGCTCGACGCCGCGACGCGCCGCAATCTGGAACTGGACGTCCATCCGAGCGGCCGCGTCGAACATACAATGCTCGGCATTCTCGATCAGACGATAACACCGATGGGCGCGCGCGAATTGCGGCGATGGCTGCATCGTCCTCTACGCGATCAAAGCATACTTAAGCGACGCTATCAGGCGATCGGCAGTCTCATTGAAACCCGACGTTTCGAACCGCTGCGCGAAACGTTGCGGCAGATCGGCGATCTCGAACGCATTCTTGCGCGCGTGGCGCTGCGGTCGGCACGTCCACGCGATCTGTCGACATTGCGCGACGGCTTGCTCGCCGCACCGGCGCTGCGCGAGGCCATCGGTGATTGCGACAGTCCATTGCTCGGCGAATTGATATCCCGTGTCGGCAACCATCGCGACACGGCCGATTACTTGTCCGCTGCGCTGGAAGATCAGCCGCCGGCGCTGTTGCGCGACGGCGGTGTCATTCGCCACGGGTTCGATGCCGATCTCGACGAACTGCGCACGCTTTCGACGAACGCGGATCAATTCCTCATCGATCTCGAAGCGCGCGAAAAAAGCGCGACGGGAATCGCGACGTTGAAAGTCGGATTCAACAGCGTGCACGGTTACTACATCGAAATCAGCCGCGGCCAGTCGGACAAAGCTCCGACACACTACAAGCGCCGCCAAACGCTCAAGGGTGCCGAACGCTACATCACCGAAGAATTGAAAGCGTTCGAGGACAAAGTGCTATCGGCGCGTGAGCGGTCGCTGATGCGCGAACGTGCGCTGTACGAAGGCATTCTCGACGCGCTGGGCGAACGTCTGGTTGCATTGAAGCAATGCGCCGCGGCCATCGCGGAGCTAGATATCCTCGCCAATTTGGCCGAACGCGCCGACGTGCTCGGCTGGAATGCCCCGCAATTGAGCGATGTTTCGCAAATTCGCATCGAACGCGGGCGACATCCTGTCGTCGAAAGCGTTCGCAGCGATGCGTTCGAACCGAACGATCTCATGCTCGACGGTGTATCCGATCGAAGCGCGCGCCGCATGTTGATCATTACCGGCCCGAACATGGGCGGCAAATCGACGTACATGCGGCAGAACGCGCTTATCGTTCTGCTCGCACACATCGGCAGTTTCGTTCCCGCGCAATCGGCGCTCATCGGACCTATCGACCGCATCTTCACCCGCATCGGCGCCGGCGACGATTTATCGCGCGGTCAGTCGACCTTCATGGTCGAGATGAGCGAAACGGCGAACATTTTGCACAATGCGACAAAGTATAGTCTCGTGTTGATGGACGAAATCGGGCGCGGCACGTCGACTTACGACGGCCTCGCGCTGGCGCGCGCGTGCGCGGTGCGCCTTGCCACGAAAAACTTCGCGTACACGCTGTTCGCGACGCACTATTTCGAATTGACCGATCTGGCGGCGCAACTGCCCGGCGTGGCGAACGTGCATCTGGATGCCATCGAATATGGCGACGAGCTGGTGTTCATGCACGCCGTCAAAGAGGGTCCCGCGAACCGCAGTTTCGGCCTGCACGTCGCCGCCATCGCCGGCCTTCCGAAGCAAGTGATCGAAGACGCGCGCGGTTTTTTGGCTGCGCTCGAAAGTAGCCGCGCCAACCTGCATGTTGAGCCACCTGTCCAGCACCCCTCGCAACAATTGGGGCTGTTCGCTGCCCGGCCGTCACCGCTGGAAGAGGCGATGCGCGATGTCGATCCGGACACGCTTACGCCGCGCGACGCTCTGGACACTTTGTACCGGCTCAAAAAACTTTCGCAATAGCTCCGCACAATTTCGCCATTTTCCGCGAACAAATCAGACAGGAACCGATGCGATTCTCTGCATCCGATCACCGGAGTCTGTGAATCCCATGAGGTCGACCATCCTGTTCTTCGGCGCCGTGTCGCTTTTTTCACTCGGCGCACCATCAATCGGGGCCACGAACGTCACGTCCCCCGTCATCGAAAATGCCAGGACGAAGGAATGGAACGGCTTGCAGAACCCGGTGCGGCTGTACGGCGATTCGTATTATGTCGGCGTGGCCGGATTGAGTTCCGTGCTGATCAAGACGGATCGCGGCTTGATCCTGCTCGACGGCGATCTGGTGCAATCCGTTCCTTTCATCGAATCGCATATCCGTTCGTTGGGATTCCGCCTTGAAGACATCAAATACATTCTGAACTCGCACACACACTACGATCATGCCGGCGGCATCGCCGCCCTGCAGCGCGATTGCGGCGCGCAAGTTCTGGCAAACCCGTCGAGTGCTGTCGCGTTGCGGCAGGGGTTTGCCGTCGCTGACGATCCGCAGGCCGGCTATGCGGATACGTCGAAATTTCCGCCCGTCGAAGTTTCGGGCGAAATTCGCGACGGCGAGACGATCACGCTAGGGAACACCGCCGTCACGGCGCATTTCACGCCCGGGCACACGCCCGGCAGCACGACGTGGACGTGGGATTCATGCGCGCACGCGAAATGCCTGCACATGGTTTACGCGGATAGCTTGAACGCCGTATCGGCGCCGGGCTTTCATTTCACAGCGAACGCGACGCATCCCGATCTCACTGCCGCGTTTCGAAAAAGTATACAAACGGTGGCCGATCTGCCCTGCGACATTCTGATCGCCGTGCATCCGGATATGATCGGCTTGCCGGAAAAATTGAAACTGGCGGAACACCATTCGACGACGAATCCGTTTATCGATACGGACGCGTGCAGGAGTTACGCGAAGAAGTCAGAAGCCGGTCTCGACGCGCGCATCGCCGACGAAGATGCGGAGCATCATTGAATCGACGGAATACCGAGACGCTACGGACGAGGTTCCACTGTATCGAGAAAGTCGGCGAAGGCCTTCACCGGACGTTCGTCGTCGAACAAGATCGAGCGTTTCTCCAGCATGGCATCACGCAACACGGCGCGACGATCTTCGTCATTCAATAGCGCAATGCACGTTTCGATGTAACTCGATTCACTGCCGGAGACGGTATCCGTCAATCCCATCAAGCGGAGCATGCCTGCTGTCTGCCGACCGCGCAGCATGTCGCCTTCCCAAGCGACGATCGGTGTTCCGACATGAATCGCATCGAGACTAGTTGCTCCGCCGGAAAACCATGGCGAGTCGAGCACGAAAGGTGCCTTCGCCAAGCCGGCGAGATAATCCGCATGTTTCTGCGCAGGGATAAACGCGAGATGGTGCGCCGGATCGAGACCGCGCGCGTTGAAAACGGATTCGATGCGTGCACGAAAGCGACGCATCAATGGTGGATTCCTGGTTAAGAATCCAATACACACTCCTGTTTTTTCAGCGATTTCTGCCAGCGTTTCGTCAAAGCTTGGAATCAGCTTGATAAAGTTTTGGAGACACAGCAGCAGCGGCCGTTCGCATGCGAAACGGTCGTACCACGTACCGTCGCCGCGTTC
>DATAVJ010000172.1:0-79714 GCA_036267795.1 Rudaea sp. | reverse complement strand
AGCGGCGTCATGTGCGGGCCGTGCTGCCGCAACGTCAGCATCATCACGAACAGGGGCTGTTTGCCGATCGCCGCTTTCTCCGTTGCGTAGATGCGGTCGAATACCTGCATCAGGTCGCTGTCCGGCGACTCCCACGACAACCCGTAATCTTGCCCATCGTAAAATTTGTCGAAACCGTAGAATTTGTAGGCATTGCGCGCGTTGATGAAATCGCCGTTCATCGGATAGATCGCGATCGCGCGATAGCCGGCCTGATGCAGGATGCGCGGCAGCGACGCCGTCACCAACGGTGCGAGGTTGTACGGCGCGTACAGCCCGGCCTCGCCGAACGTGCTGTGGTTCATGCCGGTGAGCAGCGCGAATTCGCTGGTCCACGTGCCGCCGCCCCATACGTGCACGGTAAGCGGTCCGGTGGCGCGCGTGCGGCCGTCCGATTCGAACATGCGATGCGTGCATTCCGGAATGGTGCAGATGGTCATCATGCGCGGATCGAACGTGCTCTCTTCGAGAATCGCCACGATGTCGGGATGTTCTTGCGGCGAGGCACGTGCAACGTCGTTGACACACGCCCGCAAATCGCACGTTGGCGGGTTGTCGGTGGCGTTCTGCGTCCACGACATATGCGCGTTGGCATCGTCGACCAGCGGCGGAATGTGGATTTCGGTCTGGTAGAACGACGTGAAGAAATCGACGAGATAATTCTGGTCGTTCATCAGCGCCCACATGCCTTTCGCGAAGACATCGTCGAACGGTCCGCGCGGCGAGTCGATGACGAAGACGAGCGCAAGCGCCGCACTGGCGCCGACGATCTGTAAAAATCGCCGTTGCGGTTGCGCCGCGAACAGGCGTGGCGGATCGAGCCACCACGCGAGCATGAGCAGGCCGGGCACCAGGATCATTCCGCCGACGAGCGCGATCATGATGCTCGGATAACGCGTGGCGACATCCAACAGATCGCGGTTGACGAAATAGACGAGATCGGGCGCGAGCAGCGGCGTCGTCAAATAATGGAATTTCAGCGTGCCGGCGACGAGCAGTCCACCGAAAACGATGCTCGGCACGGCGAGCGCGAACGTGAGTCGCCGCGTGAGAAACGCGACCAGCAGCGCGCAGTCGACAATGAGCGCCACGCCGAACAGACGCTCGCCGAGTTCGCCGTTGCCGAGCGGTCCGGCGACCAGCAGCACAAGAAAAGCAACGCCTGCGATGCACGCGGCGGCGACAGGTATCGACATTCGCCGTACGGTGGCGCCGGCACGACGACGGAATGGTTTTGTCTTCACGCGTCGATCGTGTGGCGTTCGAGCAAATCGACGACGGCCGACGCGGCGCTGTCGGGCTCCGCGATCAACGTTTCATGCAGACGGCGGAATTCCGCCGCCAAGTCGGGATTCATCTGGCGTGATCGCAGGAGAGGCAGCAAGGTTTCAGTCAGCGCCGGTGCGGTGCAATCGTCCTGCATCAACTCCGGCACGATCGTCCGGCCGGCGAGTATATTTGGCAAAGAGTATACATTTGCCGGCAGGATGCCGAATTTCTTGACGATCCAATACGTGAACGGATTGACGCGATACGCCACGGCCATCGGACGTTTGGCGAGCATCGCTTCGAGTGCCGCCGTGCCGGATGCGAGCAGGATGGCGTCCGCGGCGAGCATGGCAGTGCGTGCGTTGCCGTCGATCAGCCGAACGTTGAGCGCACCGAATTTCGGATCGGCGGCGAGCATCGCGGCAATGGCCGTGCGGCATGCGGCGTTCGCGGCGGGCACCACGATTTCGAGCGTCGGCAATTGCCGTTTCAGCATTGCCGCCGCGTCGAAAAAAAGTTTGCCGAGCCGTTTGATTTCGCCCAGACGGCTGCCGGGCAGCAACGCCAGCAGCGGTGCATCGTCCGCAATGCCGAGTTCTCGTCGCGCGCCGGCGTGATCCGGATCGAGCGGAATCGCGCGCGCCAGTGGATGGCCGACGAAGCGCGCATCCACGCGATGCTTCGCGTAAATCGGCGGCTCCATCGGAAACAGGCAGAGCACGCGTTCGGCGCTCTCGGCGATTTTGTCGGCGCGCTTTTCGCGCCATGCCCAGATCGACGGACTCACATAATGGATGGTGCGGATGCCGGCCTGCTTGAGCTTGCGTTCGATGCCGAGGTTGAAGTCCGGCGCATCGATGCCGATGAACGCGGCGGGGCGCTCGCGCAACGTGCGCGCGAGAAGATCGCGGCGCACGGCGAACAAGCTCGGCAGGTGCGCGATCACTTCGACGAAGCCCATCACGCTCAGTTTTTCCGCCGCATGCCAAAGCTGCATTCCGGCGGCGGCCATGCGCGGCCCGCCGATTCCTGCGAAGCGTGCGCCGGGGATTTTTTTGCGCAGGCCGGCGATGAGGTCTGCGCCGAGCAGATCCCCCGAAGCTTCCCCTGCGACGAGAACGAACAGTGGACTCGCGTCCGTCGTCATCGAAACAAGGGACGCTGTCCGCTATTGAGAAAGTCGAGCATCTCTTTCACGTCCGGCGCATTGACGGCGGCGCGCGAAAGTTCTGCGCGGGCTTCTTCGAGCGTCAGTCCGGATGTGTAAATGGTTTTGTAGGCGCGTTTGATCGCGGCGATTCGCTCCGGTGAGAAGCCGCGGCGCTTCAGACCTTCGCTGTTGATGCCGCGCGGCCGGCCGTATTCGACGCCGGCGAGCATGAACGGCGGCAGGTCGCCGTTGAGGTGCGTGCCCATGGCGAGAAACGCATGGCGGCCGATGCGGCAAAACTGATGCGCGCCGGAGTAGCCCGAAAAGATTACGTGATCGCCCACTTCGCAGTGACCGGCCAGCGTCGCGCCGTTCGAGAAAACCGTGTTGCTGCCGACCTGGCAATCGTGCGCGATGTGGCAGTACGCCATGATCCAGTTGTCGTCGCCGATGCGCGTGGCGCCGCCACCGTCGGCGGTGCCGCGGTTGATAGTGACGAACTCGCGGATCATGTTGCGTTCGCCGAGGATCAGCTCGCTGTTTTCGCCGTGGAATTTTTTGTCCTGCGGATCGGCGCCGATCGATGCGAATTGGAAGATGCGCGTTTCGCGCCCGATACGTGTCGGCCCCTGGATGACGACGTGCGGACCGATCGTGCAGTCGTCGCCGATGTCGACATGAGGACCGATGACGCTGTAGGCGCCGATGCTGACGCCGGTGCCGAGTTTTACGCTGGAATCGACGACCGCGGTGGGATGAATCATTCCGACGGACGCTCTGCGCAGAGCAGTTCCGCTTCGGCGACCTGCTTGTCGCCGACGAAGGCGCGGCAAATGAATTGACCCATCTTGCGGATCGTGCGGCGCAGCTCGACGTCGAGCACGAGTTGGTCCCCCGGAACCACGAGCGCGGAGAATTTCGCGTTGTCGACTTTGACGAGATAGAAAAGCCGGCGGCTGTTTCGTTCTTGCGCGGAGAGGAAAATCAGCAGTCCGCACGCCTGCGCGAGCGATTCGACGATCAGCACGCCGGGCATGACGGGGTGGCCGGGAAAATGGCCGTTGAAGAACGGCTCGTTGATCGTGACGTTCTTGATCGCCTTGACGTGCTTGTTCGGCGTCAATTCGACGACACGGTCGACCAGCAGGAACGGATACCGGTGCGGCAGAAGCTGCAATATCTCTTCGACATTCACCGGTACGGTGAAGGGTTGTTTTTCGCTCATGATTTGAAATCCTTCTCGAGGGCTTGGACGCGGCGAAAAAGTTCGTCCAGGTGGCGAAAACGCACCGCGTTGCGGCGCCAGATCTTGCTCTCCTGAAACGGCATTCCCGACGAGTATTCCCCAGGGTTTTTTATCGATTGCGTAATCATCGCACGTGCGGTGATGCGGACGTTGTCCGCGATGGTTATGTGTCCAAGTATGCCAGCGCCGCCGCCGATGAGGCAGTAGCGGCCGATCTTCGCGCTGCCCGCTACGGCCGAGCAGCCGGCCATCGCGGTGTGCGCGCCGATATGGACGTTGTGCGCGATCTGGATTTGGTTGTCGAGGCGCACGTCTTCTTCGAGCACGGTGTCTTCGATGGCGCCGCGGTCGATCGTCGTGTTCGCGCCGATCTCCGAATCGTCGCCGACGCGCACGCCGCCGAGTTGCGGCACCTTGATCCAGTGATCCTTTTCGAACGCCAAACCAAAACCGTCGGCACCCAGCACGGCACCCGAATGAACCAGCACGCGTTTGCCCAACGTGACTTTCGC
This sequence comes from Rudaea sp., assembly GCA_036267795.1. Taxonomy (GTDB): domain Bacteria; phylum Pseudomonadota; class Gammaproteobacteria; order Xanthomonadales; family Rhodanobacteraceae; genus Rudaea. The sequence goes on along the minus strand of DATAVJ010000172.1, from coordinate 75,498 downwards.
GACCAGCGTCACGCGCGCCATCAATCGCGATTGCGCACCGACGACGCAATCGGCGCCGATCACGCAATTCGCGCCGACGATGACGCCGTCGTCGATCACCGCGTTGTCTTCGACGACGCACAGCGGTCCGATGCTGGCGCCGGACGCGACGCGCGCGCTTGGCGCGACGACGGAACTCGGGTGCACGCCCGGCGCGGCGGCGGGCATTTTTTCGTAGAGCTTCGCGATTTTCGCGAATGCGACGTAGGGATCGGATGCCACCAGACAATTGCCGCGCCAGTGGTCGGCGTTGTCGGCGGTCAGGACGATGGCGCCCGCATGGCTTTCGGCCAACTGCGCGCGGTATTGCGCGTTGGCGAGAAAACTCAATTGCTCCGTCGTCGCCGACACGAGCGTGCCGACGCCGGTGATCGGCTGCGCGCCGTCGCCGCGCAACGTCAGCCCGAAACGCTGCGCGAGATCGGACAGGGAATGCCGCGCCACGGCGGTCACGGTTTCGCGCCCGCGGGATTTTTTGCGCGCCGCAGGCGTTCGAGCACCGGCTCGGTGATGTCGATGCGCGGACTGGCGTAGATCACCGGACTGGTCACGATCAGATCGTAATTGTTCGCGTGTGCGTATTCGATGACGGCATTGTCGATGTCTTGCCAGATGCGGTCGCGTTCGGCGACAGCGCGGGTGTTGAAATCGTTGTGCAGATCGTCGCGGCCGCGTTTGACGGCGCGTTCGAGCGTGTCGATGTCGCGCTTGAGTGCATCGGCGTCGGTCTTGCTCATGATGGCGCCGTCGCGTTCGTAGCGTTGGCGCATGCCGACCAGGCGTTTTTCGTCGGCGGTCAGCGCGCTGTCGCGCGCGGCGAATTCTTTCTGGAGCTTGGTTTGGCTTTCGATCATCTGCGGCGCATTGTCGATGAGGCGCTTGAAATCGACATAGCCGATCTTCTCCGCCGCAGGCTGGGTGGCTTGGCCCATGGCTGGCGCGGGAATCAGCGCGAGCATCAGCAAGAGTGCGCCGATGCCGATTCGTCCGCCTGCTCTTGCCCTCACCCTAATGCCTCGCTGGCTGCGTCGGAGCTCGTCAATGACCGTTTCGGCGAACTCACCCCTGCGACCGCCGTGGCCCCTATCTTAGCGCCCCTCGTTCAGAACGTGGTGCCGAAATTGAACTGCAGCGTCTCGCCGATATCGCCCGGCTTGCTGCGGATGGGACGCCCGAGGTTGATCACGATGGGTCCGACCGGTGCCTGCCAATGCAACGAAATGCCCGTGGACGCCCGCAGGTCGCCGAACGAGAAGCCTTCGTTGCCGTATATGCCGTCGGTGCCGAGGGAGCGATTGTGCAGGTTGAATACGTTGCCGACGTCGACATACCACGACAGCCGTGTCGCGCTGTCGTCTTTCACGAACGGCGTAGGAACGATCAGTTCCGCCGACGCCACCGTCTTGAGGTTGCCGCCGAAGGGCTGCCGGCAATACTGGCTCGTGTCCGTCGGGGCGCATCCCAGCGCAACTCCGTAGGGGCCCAGCGTGTTGTCGCGGAAGCTGCGCACATCGGAAATGCCGCCGGCGTAGAAATTTTCGAAGAACGGCAGTCCGTTCACTTTGATCGGTGCGCCCGTGTCCGGATTGATGCCGTTGGCGGCGCGATACGTGTTGCCGTAACCGACCGTCGCGGAGCCTTCAAAGGTGAAGTCTTGCGCGATCGGGAAATATTGCGCGTAACGATAAACGAGCTTGTAGTACTCGACCGTCGACCCGGGCAGCGCGATTTCGGCGGAGAACTGCTGCAGCGAACCGTGCGTCGGATTGAAATACTTGTTGCGCGTGTCGTGCGCCCACGACGTTTGCAGCGTCCATTCGTGGAACGTGTTGTGATTGAGCTGCTTGATGTAGTTGTCGATCGGTACGGGCGAGAAAGCCTCGGTTATCTGGACCGGCAAACCGGTCGTCGGATCGATGACGCAGTTGCCGTTTGCGTCAGGCTCGCATCCGCTGAAGCTGGTCAGGATTTGCGTCTTGTTGATACCGAGCTGCACGTTGACAGCGTCGCTTTCCGAAATCGGAATGCCGATATAGCCTGCGAACGCCGCCGTATTGCTGAGGTAGTTGGCGAGGTTCGCTTCCTGTTGATTGAGTTTCGAGTACGACACGTCGTAGCCGAGGCCGATACCGTCCGTCGTCAGGTAGGGCTGGAAGTACGACAGCTCGTATTTCTCGAGGAAGTCGCTCTTCGATGCGGTAATCGACGCGCGGTCGCCCGTGCCGAGGAAATTGTTCTGCGACACCGAAGCGCTGAGCACGATGCCGTATACCTGCGAATAACCGAGTCCGAACGTGAAGGCACCGGACGTGGTTTCCTCGACGTTGACGAGCACGTCGACCTGATCGTCCGAACCCGCCACTTTCGGTGTGGTGATGTCGACTTTCTTGAAGTAGCCGAGACGCTGCAGGCGCACCTTCGAGCGATCGATCGCTGCCTGCGAATACCACGCGCCTTCGAGCTGGCGCATTTCGCGGCGGATCACTTCATCCTGCGTGCTGTGATTGCCCTTGATGTTGATGAAGCGCACATAGACGCGCTTGCCGGGATTGACGAAAAAGTTGATCGCCACCAGCCGTTTTTCGCGATCGACGGTCGGGATCGGCGTGACTTGCGCGAACGCGTAGCCGATGTTCGCCAGCACCGCCGTCATTTGCTGGGCGGATTTTTCGAGTTTCTGGCGCGAGAACACTTCGCCGGTTTTGGCGGTGATCAGCTTGGCCATGTCTTCTTCGGCGAGCACGAGGCTGCCGCTGAGCTTGATGTCGGAGATCGTGAAAATCTGGCCTTCGGTCACGTTCGCCGTCAAATACATCGCGCGCTTGTCGGGGCTGATGCTGACCTGCGTGGAATCCACGCTGAAATCCACATAGCCGCGATCGAGATAATACGAATTGAGTTTTTCCAGATCGCCTCTCAGTTTTTCTTGCGAATACTGATCGTCATGCGAATACCACGAGGTGATGTTGGATGTATCCGATTCGAAGTCGCTGCGAATTTCATCCTGCGTAAAGGAGTGATTGCCGACGATGTTGATCTGCTTGATCTTGGAAATCTTGCCTTCGGCGATGACGATCGAAAGCTCCACGCGGTTGCGATCGAGCTCGACCACTTTCGGTTTCACGGTGACGTTGTATTTGCCATGGTTGTAGTACTGGCGCGTCAACTCCTGCGTGATGCGGTCGAGCGAAAGACGGTCGAACGGTTCGCCTTCCGCCAGGCCGATATCTTTAAGGCCTTTCAGCAAATCCTCCGACTTCAAGTCTTTATTGCCCTTGATCTGGATTTTCGAAATCGCCGGGCGCTCCTTCACGGTGATGACGAGGATGTCGTCCTGCCGCGCGATCTGCACGTCGCTGAAGAATCCGGTTTTGTACAGCGCGCGGATCGCTTGCTGCACACGTTCGGTAGTGACCCGATCGCCTTTTTCCACCGGCAGATACGTGAACACGGTACCGGCGGAGATGCGCTGCAATCCGTCGATGCGGATGTCGGAAGCGACGAACGGATCGATCGCGTACGTGTTTGCGGCGAGGCAGGCGAGCAGTAAAAACGCGGCGATACGCTTCATCGTCACTTCCAAAAGTTGTAGTTGCACATCGTGTTGAAAAACGGCGCATCAAAAACCGACGCGTCAAACGGGTATTTTTATTTATCGCAGAAAACGCGCACGGCCCCATCCCTTGCGCGCTTCCTGCGCTCGATTCGAATCACGGCAATGCGGCCGGCGTTGCCTTCAGCTCGCCACCAACCTTGCAATATCGTTGTAAAACGCGACGCTCATCAACGTGACGAGCAGCGCCAGTCCTACGTATTGGCCCGCCATCGCCGCGCGTTCGCTCACGGGACTGCCTTTGACCAACTCGATAAGGTAATACAGCACGTGCCCGCCGTCCAAGATCGGAATAGGTAAAAGATTGAGTATCCCGAGACTGAGCGAGATCACTCCAAGAAACGAGAAGAACCACGCGACGCCCATTTGCGCCGATGCGTTGGCGACCTGCGCGATACCGATGACGCTCGACAAATTCTTCGGCGAAACCTCGCCCGTGATCATTCCTTTCAGGATGCCGAGCGTGCTGCGCGTCGTTTTCCACATTTCGTTGAACGCGGCGGGAATGGCTCGAACGACGCCATAGCGCTCGATGGCGCTCATGAGCTGCGCTTTCACGCCGACGCCGATTTTCCAGCCCGTCTGGCCGTCGGCTGGCGTGGTTTGCGCAGTCACCGTCAACGGTACGCGTTGACCATCGCGTTGCACGACGATATTCAACACAGGATTTTTCGCCGCTTCCCGCGCGATGGCGGCGCTCACGTCGCTGAACGTGTCGATGCTGGAATCGTTGATCCGAGTGATACGGTCGTCGATCTTGAGTCCGCCGCGGTCGGCCGGCGAGCCGGCTTCCACGGCGCCGATAATGGCCGCTGGCGGCTGCGGTTCGAGTCCGATCGTCGCGATCATTTTCTCGTCGAGCGCCGCATCGCGCGGAATCGAACTCAATGCGAGCGTGTGTTGCGACGTGTGGCCTTGCACATCGGTGACGCTGATCGTGCTATCGCGCCGCGGAATCAGTGAATCCTGCATCGCGAGCATTGCCGCCGTCCATGAACTGACGGACTCGTCGCCCACGGCGACGATGCGGTCGCCCGCGTGCAATCCCGCGGCCGCGGCGAGACCTTGCGGTTTGCCGATGACCGGTTCGAAATCGGGACGTCCGATCACGAACATCGCCCAGAACGCCACGATCGTGAACAGGAGATTGAACGCGGGACCGGCCAGCGCGATGCAGATGCGCTTCCAGATTTTCGCCGAGTTGTATTCGCCGGGCTGGCCCGCGACCAGGTCGGGGTTATCGGATTCACGCGCGTCGAGAAATTTCACGTAGCCGCCGAGAGGAATAGCGCCGATGGCATATTCCACGCCGTCTCTGCCGAAACGCGACCAGACGGGCTTGCCGAAGCCGATGGAAAAGCGCAGCACTTTGACGCCGCAACGGCGCGCCACCCAAAAATGGCCGAACTCGTGCAACGTCACTAAAACGCCGAGCGTAACCAGCAGCCACCAGGCGGACCCGAAAAACTCACTCATCGACATGCCTGTTCAAATGTGGGTAGCCATCGCGCGACGTGGACGAACGGAAAGCGCGACCCGAAAGCGCGGCGCGATACCGAACTGCGAATTATAGACGGTTTGGCGTTCGCTCCGGCCAAATTCAATTGCAGATGCCCATTCCCGACGCTCAGCAAAACGACCGGCGCATCATACGTTGCGCTAACTGGCGGGCGGTTAAATCGGCGTAAACCAGGCTCTCCAGATCGCCGACCGGTTCAGCGGCCATTGCGCCAAGCGTGCCTTCGATCAATTCAGGAATGGCAAGGAAGGGCAGTGCGCCTTCGAGAAAAGCGCCAACCGCGATCTCGTTGGCCGCGTTCAAAATCGCCGGCGCCGTTCCGCCGGCCCGCAACGCCTGATAGCCCAGATCCAGACAACGAAATGTCTTTCGGTCGGGCTCTTCGAAATTCAGTTGCGAGAGTTTCGAAAGATCGAGCGCGTTCACGCCCGCATCGGCGCGTTCGGGCCAAGCCAACGCGTGCGCCAGCGCCGTGCGCATATCCGGATTGCCGAGCTGTGCCAGCGTCGAACCGTCCACGTATTCGACCAGCGAATGCACGATGCTTTGCGGATGCACGACGACATCGATCCGATCCTCCGCCGCGCCGAACAGCCAATGCGCCTCGATCACTTCGAGGCCCTTGTTCATCAGCGTCGCAGAGTCCACGGAAATCTTGCGGCCCATCGACCACTTCGGATGCGCGCACGCTTCGTCCGGCGTGACCGCGGCGAGTTGTTCGCGCGTCTTGCCGCGGAACGGTCCGCCGGACGCCGTGAGAATGATGCGGCGTACGCCGATCGCGTCGAGACGACGATGTTCGCGCGGCAAACATTGAAAAATCGCATTGTGTTCCGAATCGATGGGAATCAGTTCGCCGCCGCCATCGCGCAACGCTTCCAGCAACAGCGGACCGGCCATCACGACCGATTCCTTGTTCGCCAACAGCAGCCGTTTACCCGCGCGCGCCGCGGCGAGCGTGGATTCCAGTCCGGCCGCGCCGACGATGGCTGCGATGACGATATCGGCTTCGCCGCTCGCCGCTTCGCGCAGACCGGACGTGCCGCTCGCCGCGCGCGCCGACGAGCCGGCGCTCACGAGTTTGTCGCGCAACAAAGCCAGCAGGGTATCATCGGCGATGACCGCGAGCTCGGGTTTGAATCGCACGCACAACGCGACCAGCTCATCGATCTTTCGGTGCGCCGCGAGCGCGCAAATCCGGAAGCGGTCGGGATGGCGCGCGATGACGTCCAGTGCGCTCGAACCGATCGAGCCCGTCGCGCCGAGAATCGCGACGCGTTTCATCGCCGTCGTGCTCATAAGCCCAGCAGGGATTTTCCCAACGCGAAAATCGGCAATGCCGCGAATGCGCCGTCGAGGCGATCGAACACGCCGCCGTGGCCGGGAAACATCGCGCCGGAATCCTTGACGTTGGCGTGTCGTTTGATGACGCTTTCGAAAAGATCGCCCACGACGGAAAACAAAACGGAAATCAACGCGAGAACAATGATCGCGGCGAGTTGAATGCCCCGCACATTCAACAGCCACCCGCCGACACCGGCAACGATCGCCGAACCGATCAACGCGCCCCACACGCCGGCGGTGGTTTTGCCGGGGCTGATGTTCGGCGCAAGTTTGCGTTTGCCCCAACGCCGGCCGGAAATGTAGGCAAACGTATCCGCGCCCCAGACGAGCAAGAGCGAGTACAGCGCCCATGTGTGATAGTCGCGTTGTTGATCGTGAATCTGCATCAACGCGGCCCACGCCGGAAATACGGCAACCAGGCCGGCAACGAGTTTGATCGCAGTGTTCTCGCGCGTCGGCGCCGCCGCGAACGAATAATGTTTCAGCCAAAGCGCCGCGATGAACCACCATACCGCGCCGACCGCGATGGTTCCCCACCAGAACAGCGAACCTTTGTTCAACCACAGCGCAGTCATCAGGCCGACGCAAAACACCATCAGCAGCGCGCGCAGCGGACGCGAACGCATTCCCGCGAGCCGCGTCCATTCCCACGACGCGACGAGGCACAACGCGGCGATGATTACCGCAAGTGCGACGGTGGGCGTCAGCAAGATCAGCGCGATGGCGCACGGCGTGATGAGCAGCGCCGTGATCACGCGTTGGCGGATACCGCCTTTAGCGCTCATGAGCGGCTCGTGCGTTTGGAACCGGACGGCGTCATCTGCACGGCGGTTTTTCCGTAACGGCGTTCTCGTCCGGCGAAATCATTCACGGCGTCTTGCAGGCTCGATTGGTCGAAATCGGGCCACAGCGTATCGCAGAAATACAATTCAGCGTAAGCCAATTGCCATAACAGGAAATTGCTGATGCGCTGTTCACCGCTGGTGCGGATGAAAAGATCGACGGGCGGCAAATCGGCGAGACTCATGTACGACGCCAGTTTGGATTCGTCGATCGAGTCGATGTCGACATCGCCTTTGGCAACCGACTGCGCCAGATTCTTCGCCGCGTTGGCGATATCCCAACGCCCACCATAGTTGACGGCGACGTTCAACGCCAGCGTCGAATTTCCCTGCGTCTTCGTCATCGCGGCAAGCATGCGTTCGCGCAGCGCCGGCGCGAACGCCGCAAGTTCGCCGATGAACTGAATGCGCACGCCATGGCCGTGCAACTCCGCGACTTCCCGATCGAGCGCTTTCAGGAACAATTCCATCAGTGCGCTGACTTCGCTCTTCGGCCGTTGCCAGTTTTCGCTGGAGAATGCGAATAGCGTCAGCGCTTCGATGCCGTTCTTGAGGCAAAACTCGATCGCGCCGCGCACGGCTTTCTGTCCCGCGCGATGGCCAAAACTGCGCGGACGATGCCGCTGCTTTGCCCAGCGGCCGTTGCCGTCCATCACGATGGCGATATGCCGCGGACGCCGCAATGTGGAATTTTCCACATTTTCCGGCGCTGCCGCTGGCTCCGCTGAACTCAGGTTCCCCTCCACGCGATGCGGCCGGTCACAGCGCCATCAGTTCGTCTTCTTTCGTCTTGACGACGCCATCGACGTCCTTGACGAACTTGTCCGTGAGCTTCTGCACTTCGTCTTCTGCGCGGCGCTCTTCGTCTTCGGTGATCTTCTTGTCCTTCAGCAATTCCTTCACGTGCTGCATCGCGTCGCGGCGCACGTTGCGGATCGCCACTTTCGCATTCTCGCCTTCGTGCGCCACGTGCTTGGACAATTCCTTGCGCCGTTCTTCCGTCAGCGCCGGCAGATTGATGCGGATCACCGTGCCGGCCGTGGTGGGATTGAGGCCGAGATCGGACGCGAGAATGGATTTCTCGACGGCCTGCACCATGTTCTTCTCCCACGGCGTGATCGTGATCGAGCGCGCGTCGGCGACGGCGACGTTGGCGACCTGCGTGATCGGAACATCCGAGCCGTAGTAATTCACTTTGAGATGTTCGATCAGCGCCGTGCTGGCGCGGCCCGTGCGCAGACGCTGCAGATCGTGCTTGAGCGCATCGACGCTCTTGCTCATGCGCTGTTGCGCGTCGGATTTGATGTCGTTCAACATGCGTGACTCCGCGGATTGTCGATCCGCAAAGTATATCAGCGCATGCCGGGCCCGCGTCCCGGCACTGCGCTTAACTGACGAGCGTACCTATCTGCTCGCCGCGGATGATGCGCATCAGATCGCCCTCGCGGCTCATGTCGTAAATGCGCAGCGGAATCTTGTGATCGCGGCACAGCGCGATGGCCGCCGTGTCCATCACGGCGAGCTTGTGTTCGATGACCTGGTCGTACGAAAGACGCTCGAAGCGCTGGGCATTCTGATCCTTCTTCGGATCGGCGGAATACACGCCGTCCACTTTCGTGGCCTTCAGCAGAAGATCGGCATTGATCTCGATCGCGCGCAACGCGGCCGCGGAATCGGTCGTGAAGAACGGATTGCCGGTACCTGCGGCGAAGATCGTCATGCGCCCTTTTTCGAGATGGCGGATGGCGCGCCGGCGGATGAAATCCTCGCAAACTTCATTGATCTTGATCGCGCTCATCACGCGCGCACGCGCGCCGAGTTTTTCGAGCGCGTCCTGCATCGCCAGCGCGTTGATGACGGTGGCGAGCATGCCCATGTGATCGCCGGTGACGCGGTCCATTCCTTTCTTCGCCAACCCTTCGCCGCGAAAAATATTGCCGCCGCCGATGACGAGCGCCACTTCGACGCCGGCGCGCTGCACTTCGAGGACTTCGCTGGCCAGCCGCGTGATGACTTTCGGATCGATGCCGTAATCGGCTTCGCCCATCAATGCTTCGCCGCTGAGTTTCAAGAGAATGCGTTTGAACTTGATCTCAGCGGGCATGCGGGAATTCCGGCGGTGCAAACGGCGCTAGTTTACGCGAGCGGCGAACCGCATGCAGCGACATCGTCAACCGAACAAATCCGAATGCGTGCCGGTGCGGATGAAATCGATGCTCTTTTCGTCGGGCAAGCGGTAGACAAGCAGCCAATCGTTGCTGACGTGGCTTTCGCGGCACCCGGTCTGTCCAGAGCGCTGGTTCGGGAAGTGGCCATTCAGTGCGTGATCGAGATATCGACGGTCGAGCGGCCGGTATTGCTCAGACATTCCATTATGAAACGCAGCCGCGTTACATCGCATTTGCGATGACCAAGAGCGCGAGTGAGATCTTTACGGAATGCACTCGTCGTTCGGACCGAACGGCGGTCCGGTCTGCTGGATTTCGGCATTCCTTTGCCTCTTTGTTGTCACCGCCTGGATCGGCGAGTCTTCTTTGCGTTCGCGAACAGACGATCGACGGAGGGTGATGGTTCGACATTCCCCGCGAACGAATCAGCGACCGCATTCGATGTCGTCCGATTCGGATGGGGGACTGTCACGTCGAACGGAATACCGTCGTGCAGAACGACCTGGCTTAGGAACATGCGGATTGCCGACGTCATGTCCAAACCCAACGAACGCAATGTGCTGTCGGCATTTTGCTTGAGCGCCGCATCTACCTGCGCTTTGACGACAACGGAGTTGGCGGCCATCAATGGTCCTTTTAGGGTCTAGCTAATGACCTAATTGTACCCGATGCGGGCAAAAAAAAGGCCGCGATCACCCGCGGCCTTTCTGCTAACTATGGCGGGCATTAATTACTTCAATCCCGCCTGCTTCATCACTTCCGTCGCAAAGTCGTCGCCCTGCGGTTTCTCGATACCTTCGCCGACCGCAAGACGCTGGAAGCCCAGCACATCCGCTCCCGCAGCCTTCGCCGCGGCCTCGACGCTCTGATCCGTATTCAGCACGTACGGTTGGCCGTACAGCGTGTTTTCGTTGACGATCTTGGCGAGTTTGCCGCCGATGACCTTTTCGAGGATCGGCGCAGGTTTGGCCTTGTCTTTCTCGCTCATCTTGGCGAGTTCGATTTCCTTTTCTTTCTCGATGAATGCGGCCGGCACATCCGAGGCTTTGTTGTACGGCGGATTCATGGCCGCCACATGCATGGCTACGCTGCGCGCGAATTCTTCGCCGCCGCCTTTCGTCTCGACGAGCACGCCGATACGGCCGCCGTGGACGTACGCACCGACCGTGTTGTTGCCGTCGAGGCGCATGAGCCGGCGGATCTGCACGTTCTCGCCAACCTTCGCTACCAGCCACTGACGTGCTTCTTCAACAGTCGGGCCATAGGAGGTCTTTGTCGTCTTCAGTTCTTCGACGGTCTTCGCGCCGCTGGTCAGCGCCGTCTTGGCCACTTCATCGGCGAACTTGAGAAAGTTTTCATCCTTCGCGACGAAATCGGTTTCGGAATTGATTTCCACCATCACGGCCTTGCCGCCGTCCTGCGCCATGACGATGCGGCCTTCGGCCGCGATGCGGCTGGCCTTTTTATCGGCCTTGGCCAAGCCCTGCTTGCGCAACCACTCGATGGCAGCGTCGATATCGCCGTTGTTTTCGGTGAGCGCTTTCTTGCACTCCATCATGCCGGCGCCGGAACGCTCGCGCAGCTCCTTGACCATGCTTGCGGTAATTTCCATCGTGAACCTCGTGATCGGTGCGCAGCTAGCCGCGCAAAAAAGGGAATTGCGAAAGTGTCGTCGTCGAAAACGGCAGGGCGATGACGGCATCCAGCGACGCCGTCATGCGCAATACGAATTACTCGGCTGCTGGCGCTTCGCCGGCTTCTTTCTTCGCTGGCGCCGATCTGCGCGGTGCGGCTTTCTTCGGCGCCGGCTTGCGCGGTCCGGGACGACGGCGATCGTCGCGCTCGCGCGCTTCTTTCGCCATCGGATTGCCTTGCGCGTCGAGTTCGACGAATTCGTCCTTCGCCGTTCCAGCCATTTGCGGCGCCGCGGCCTTTCCTTCAAGCACGGAATCGGCGACGGCGGCCGTATAAAGCTGCACGGCGCGGATCGCATCGTCGTTGCCGGGAATGGCGTAGTCGACGAGGGTCGGATCGTAATTCGTATCCACCACCGCGATCACCGGAATGCCGAGTTTCTTGGCTTCCTTCACGGCGATGTCTTCGTGGCCGATGTCGATCACGAACAGTGCGTCCGGCAGACGTCCCATTTCCTTGATGCCGCCCAGTGAGCGCTCGAGTTTTTCCTGCTCGCGAATGAGGCCCAGCACTTCGTGCTTGACCAGCTTTTCGAAACTGCCGTCGGCCGACATCTTCTCGATTTCTTTCAGGCGACCGACCGACTGCTTCACCGTACGGAAATTCGTGAGCGTGCCGCCGAGCCAGCGCTGGCTCACGTAGGGCATGCCGCAACGCACGGCTTCATCTTTGATCGCATCACGCGCGGAGCGCTTGGTGCCGACGAAGAGAATGGTGCCGCGCTTCTGCGCAAGACCGGAAACGAAATTCATCGCGTCCGTGAACAGCGGCAGCGTCTTTTCCAGATTGATGATGTGGATCTTGCCGCGCGCGCCGAAAATGTACGGCGACATGCGCGGATTCCAGTAACGCGTTTGATGACCGAAGTGGACGCCCGCTTCGAGCATCTGGCGCATGGTGACTTGAGGCATGATGAAACTCCAAAAAGGGACGGCCGCAATTCATGCGGTGGCGTCCGGGGTTGAGACCTCCACGTCCCCAGCGTTGGCGACTTCCATGCGGACGGCGTAGCGTCTGCCGGAAGCACCCCGACAACGGTATCGAGACGTGTGCGGATTTGTTCCCGAAATCGGGAACCGAGGAATTATAGCGTTTTCCGCGACTTGAGCGCAATCCGTGCTTGATCGCGGACGTGCTGCCCACACCTTAGCTAAACTATCGCCGAAGTCCCGTTCGCGATCCGAAAATCACATGCCCGTCAGCATCAAAACTCCAGAGCAGATCGAACATATGCGCGTGGCCGGAAAACTGGCCGCCGAGGTACTGGACATGCTCGTGCCGCACGTAAAGCCGGGCGTGACGACCGAAGAGCTCGACGAAATCGCGCACGATCACATCGTCACCGTGCAGAAGGCGATTCCGGCCAACGTCGGCTACAAGGGATTTCCGAAGACGTTGTGCACGTCCGTCAACAACGTCATCTGCCACGGCATTCCCAACCCCGGCAAAATTCTCAAGGACGGCGACATCGTCAACATGGACGTCACCGTCATCAAAGACGGCTGGCACGGCGACACCAGCCGCATGTATTACGTCGGCGAACCGTCCGTGCTGGCGAAACGTCTTTGCACCGTCGCCTATGACGCGATGATGAAGGGTATCGAACAGGTTCGTCCCGGCGCGACGCTCGGCGACATCGGCCACGCCGTGCAGCAGCATGTCGAGGCGAACCGGTTTTCCGTCGTGCGCGAATATTGCGGACACGGCATCGGCACGATTTATCACGAAGACCCGCAAGTTTTGCACTACGGCCATCGCGGTGCGGGATTGCGTCTCGAACCCGGCATGACATTCACCGTCGAGCCCATGGTCAACGCCGGCAAACCGCACACGCGGCTGTTGCCCGACGGCTGGACCGTCGTCACGCGCGATCACTCGTTGTCCGCGCAGTGGGAACACACTGTCGCCGTGCTCGAAGACGGATTCGAAATCCTCACGCCGTGGCCGAAAGCCGCTTGAGTTTGCGATGAGCGTCGTCGCCGCGCCGGTCTTCGCGCTGCCGCGGCTTCCCACGAGCATTCCGCGCGCGGGTGTGTCCGAAGCGGCTCGGGTTTCGTTGCGTCAACTCATCGGCGACACCGATCGTCGACTCGCCGATGCCTTCCGTGATGGCGCCGATATCGACATGTTGCTGCCCGCCCGATCGCGCACCGTCGAAAGCGTCGTCGCGCATGTGTTTTCCGCGATCGTCGGCGAACGCGCAGGTCTCGCGCTTTATGCCGTCGGCGGATTCGGACGCGGCGAATTGTTCCCGCATTCCGACGTCGACCTGCTCGTGTTGTGCGATGAACCGTTGTCGTCCGGCGTCGCGCACGCGCTCGAATCGTTCTTCACGTGCTTGTGGGATATCGGGCTCAAGCCCGGACACGCCGTGCGCACCGTCGATGAATGCCGCGACTTCGCCGCACGCGATGCGACAATTTATACAACGCTGCTCGACGCCCGCCGCATCGCGGGCGACGCGCAGATCGATGCGCGCCTGGCCGCTCTCGTCGCCGACGAATACATTTGGCCGCCCGTCGACTACTTCGCGGCGAAACGCGCCGATCAACTCGGCCGCTATGCCCGTTTCAACGACACCACATACAACCTCGAACCCAACATCAAGGATGCGCCCGGCGGACTGCGCGCGTTGCATCTGGTCGGATGGCTCGGACGCCGATTGTTCTCAGCGTCAGCTTTCGATGATTTGGGGTCCTGCGGATTGCTGACAGCCGCAGAAAGCGCCGAGTCCGATCGATCACGACGCCATTTGTCGCGCATCCGCTTCGCGCTGCACCTCGCCGCAGGCCGCGCCGAGGAACGGTTGTTGTTCGATTACCAACGCACGCTCGCCGAGCGTTTCGGATTCGTCGACGAACACCGGCAGAATCTCGCCGTCGAACAATTCATGCAGGGCTATTACCGCGCTGCGATTTCCATCGAACGCTTGAGCGAGCGGTTTTTATCGCGCTGCGAAGAAGCGCTGGATGCGAACGAACACGAACACGTGCAGCGCCTCACGCTGGACTTCGTCGCCATCGATGGCCGGCTCGATTGCGATCCGCCGGATTTGTTGATCGCGCGACCGGCGACGCTCATCGATCTATTTCGGGTATGGATCGAGCATCCGCAGATCAAAAGTCTGCGCGCGGATTTGTTGATTCGCATCGAAGCCGCGCTCGATTCGATCGGACCGAAACTCGCGGACGATCACGATGTCAACGTCGCCTTTCTGCGCCTGCTTCGCAAAGGCGCTCCCGCCGTCGAGGCAATCGCGCGCATGAACCACCACCGCGTCCTCGCACATTATCTGCCTGCATTCGGAAAAGTGGTCGGACGCATGCAGTACGATTTGTTTCATGTCTATACCGTCGACGAACACACGATTCGCGTTTTGCGCAACGTCGCGCGATTTGCCGACGCGGCGACGTCGCAGGAATTCGCGCATGCGCACGAAATCTGGGTACGTCTGCCGAAACCCGACGTGCTGCTGCTCGCCGTGCTGTTCCACGACATTGCCAAAGGCCGCGGCGGCGACCATTCCGAGCTGGGAGAAACCGAGGCGCGCGCGTTCTGCACGAAGCTCGGCTTGTCGCACGGCGATGCCGAGCTTGTCGCCTGGCTGGTGCGGCAACACTTGTTGATGAGCGTGACCGCGCAGCGGCAGGACATCGCCGACCCCGACGTGGTGCATGCGTTCTCCGGGAAAGTAGGCGACCGCGAACGGCTCGATTACTTGTATTTGCTCACCGTGGCCGACATCTCCGGCACCAGTGCGAAATTGTGGAATTCGTGGAAAGATAAACTTTTGGCGGATTTATACACGCGCACGCGCGATGCTTTGCACGGCGGTCTCGCCAATCCTCCCGACGCCAGCGATCGCATCTTCGATTGCCGCATGCAGGCATTCGCGCTGTTGCGCGAGGCGGAAATTTCTCAGGCTTCGATCGACGCTGTCTGGGCGCAATTCCCCGATGAAAGTTTCCTGCGTTTCACGGCGCGCGAAATCGCGTGGCAGACGACGGGCATCGTGCGTCACCGCAAACCCGGCGTGCCGCTGATACTCGTCGAAGGTGCCAGCGCACGCGGCAGCAGCGAGGTTTTTGTCTACGCGGCCGATCGCGACGGACTCTTCGCCGCCGTGACGGCGGTGTTCGATCGCCTGCGCTTATCCGTGCAGGATGCGCGCATCGTCACATCGAGAGACGGCATGAGTCTCGACAGCTTCCTCGTCCTCGACGCGGACGGCTACGCCATCACCGATGCGCGGCACATCGAACGGCTGCGCAGCGCACTTGTCGACGCGCTTTCGCAAAACCCGTATCGCGCCGATCTCGCGCCGCGTCCGATGACGCGCTCGCTGCGCCATTTCGATATTCCGCCGCGCGTCTCGTATGATCTCGCCCGCGGCGGCGCGACACACATGGCATTGTTGTGCGCGGATCGTCCCGGTTTGCTGGCGATGGTGGCGCAGACGTTCCGCGATTGCCGCGTGCGCGTGAACGGCGCGCGAATCGCCACGTTCGGCGAGCGCGTGGAGGATTATTTCCTGATCAGCGACGAACACGATCGGCCGCTCGACGGCCAAGCGCGCGATGCATTGGAACGTGCGCTCGTCGCACGTCTGCAGACGAACGAAACTACCGAGGAACGGCATGCATCGGTTTGAAAGCGTCATCGATTCGGCGTGGGAACGGCGAAGCGCGCTAAGCGAGAAAGAAATCGAATCGGCGATCCGGCCGGCCATCGAGAGCGTTCTCGACGGCCTCGAGTCCGGCGAACTGCGTGTCGCGGAACCCGACGGTGCCGGATGGCGCGTCAACCAATGGTTGAAGAAGGCGGTACTTTTATATTTTCGCGTAAGCGCAAACCAGGTGCTGCCGGCCGATCCGGCGCCGTTCTTCGACAAGGTGCCGATGCGTTTCGCCGATTTCGACGACGCGAAATTCCGCGCGCTCGGTGCGCGCGCCGTACCCGGTGCCGTCATTCGACGCGGCGCGTGTATCGCCAGGGACGTCGTGCTCATGCCGAGCTTCGTCAACATCGGCGCAAACGTCGGCGCGGGAACGATGGTGGACACGTGGGCCACCGTGGGCTCGTGTGCGCAAATTGGTAAAAATGTACATTTGTCCGGCGGCGCCGGCATCGGCGGTGTGCTGGAACCGTTGCAAGCCGCGCCCACGATCATCGAAGACGATTGCTTCATCGGCGCGCGATCCGAAGTCGTCGAGGGCGTGATCGTCGAGCGCGGCAGCGTCATCGGGATGGGCGTTTTCCTGGGACAATCCACGCGCATCTACGATCGCGCGACGAACCAGGTTCACTATGGCCGCGTGCCGGCCGGCAGCGTCGTCGTTGCCGGCAATCTGCCTGCCGCCGACGGATCGCACAGTCTTTATGCCGCGATCATCGTCAAACGCGTGGACGAGAAAACGCGCGCCAAGACGTCGTTGAACGAATTGCTTCGAGACTGAAACGCCAATGACAAAAGTATACGGACTCGACAAATGCAGCACGTGCGACAAGGCGCGCAAGTGGCTGCACAAACATAACGTCGCGCACGAGTTTTCCGACTATCGCGAACATCGCGTCGATGGCCCGACGCTGAAGTCGTGGGCTGCGAAAGTCGGCGGTTGGGAAAGCCTCGTCAACCGCACCGGCACGACGTGGCGCAATCTGCTGCCCACGCGCAAGTCGCCGGCATCCGATCCGGAGTGGCTGCTGCTCATCAAGGAATATCCCGCACTGGTGCGGCGGCCGGTCGTTGTCACCGATGACGGCGCGGTGAGCCTCGGTTTCACCGACAAGAAATTCCGCGAGATGTTCGCTGCGTGAGCAACGTTCTCGATCTCACGCGCGCGCTGATCGCACGCAAGTCCATCACGCCGGATGATGCCGGCTGCCAGCAATTGATCGCCGAACGGCTGCGAAGCGCAGGTTGCGTGATCGAACATCTGCGCTTCGGCCCGGTCGACAATCTTTGGGCAACGCACGGCAGCGGTACGCCCGTTCTCGTTTTTCTCGGTCATACCGATGTCGTCCCGAGCGGCGACGTAAAAACCTGGGCCAGCGATCCCTTCGAGCCCACGATTCGCGATGGACGTCTATACGGCCGTGGCGCGGCGGACATGAAATCCGGTGTCGCGGCAATGACGGTCGCGCTCGAAAACTGGCTTAAGCGCCATCCGAATCACGACGGAACGGTCGCGTTGCTGCTGACCAGCGATGAAGAAGGCCCGACGAATCTCGACGGCGTGCGCCGCGTCGCGAAAGAATTTCAAACGCGCAAACAACGCATCGATTATTGCGTCGTCGGCGAACCGTCGTCGGCCGAACGCCTGGGCGATATCGTTCGCGTCGGTCGTCGAGGTTCATTGTCGGGACGTCTGACTGTCCGCGGAGTGCAGGGACACGTCGCCTATCCCGACAAAGTGCGCAACCCCATTCATCTTGCAGCGCCCGTGCTGGCCGAACTGGCTGCGACGCGTTGGGATGATGGCAACGCGGAATTTCCGCCGACGTCATTTCAGATTTCCAACATCAATGCCGGCACCGGCGCGCTGAATGTCGTGCCGGGATCGCTCGACGTTGCATTCAATTTCCGCTTTTGCACGGCGAGTACGGCGCAAAGTTTGCGCGAGCGCACCGAGGCCATCCTGCTCAAGCACGGACTCGATTTTTCGGTGGCGTGGGACGTGTCGGGCGAGCCGTTCCTCACGCGCGCGGGAAAACTTCGCGAAGCCGTTTCGCGCGTGATCGAAGAGGTCTGCGGCATCACGCCGACGGCGGACACCGGTGGCGGAACGTCCGACGCGCGTTTCATTGCGCCGTTGGGCGCCGAAGTGGTCGAGGTGGGGTCGGTGAACGCATCGATCCATAAAATCGACGAGCACGTCGCGCTCGACGAACTCGAGATGTTGCCGCGCGTCTACGAACGCATTCTCGACCGGCTATTCGCAAGCTGATTCCTACTTCGGCTTCAGTATAAAACTATACTTTGTAGCACCCGGCAGGAAGGGCGTGGCCTTGCCTTGCGCCCAGTCGTCGTCGCCGGCGCCATAGAAGGGCGACAGCGGATTGTCGCTTTGTCCTCCCGGCATATGGAAGTAACCGTATTGCTCGAAACCCGGTTCGACGGCAAAACGTTCCGATGCACCGAAGTCCGGCGCCTGCACGCGCGGCATGTTCGAATCGCCGGGTAGCTCGCGTCGCGGCATGTCGAGCAGCCAACCCATGCCGGGTAATGATTTGCTGAGCGCGTGACGAATGCGTGTCGCATTCGCCTCGCCCCACGTGCGCGCGGCAAGTCCGCCGGGTTGGGTATCGAGTTTCTTCACGACGCGCTCGGCGCACTTCAGCAGAAGATCGTTCCAGTCGCTATAACCCGGCGGCAGCAAATTTTCCGGACGCTTGGCGATGATCGCATCGACGATCGCTTCGGCCTGACTGAGCTTCGGCATTTTGAAGTCGTTGTCTTTTGCGCGCACGGCGGCGCCGAATCCGTCCATCACGGTGTCGGTAACTTCGCGCCGGAATTCGCGCGCAAGTCGATAACCGACGGATTTGGGATCGGCGTGTTCGTTCCAGTCGTCGATATATTTCTTGGCGGACACGAGTGGACTCGTTTCGCCCGCGCGTTTCTCGACATCGACAAGTAGATCGTGCCATGTGCGTAGCAGCAGCGCGCGGTCGTCGAGCTGAATTGCGAGCATGTCGTCAGGCGCGAACTGCTCGTGTGCCTGCAAGTCGGCGCGAATCTGCCGCGCCCGCGCGCCGAGATCGTAACCGCCGTCGCCGAAACGCGCGTAGTCGGCGCTTTCGAAATCGAGGATGCGCTGATTGGCCGTCCAAATGCGTTGACCGGCAGGATTGGAAAGACGCGGATAATCCGCGGCGGCGAGCCACCCGTCCCAACCGATTCCGCTCTGGCTCCAGTCCGACGGAAGCTGTGGATCGTAGTCGCCGATGCGTTTCGGAATCTTCCCGGCGATCGACCAACCGACGTTGCCCGCGCGATCGCCGACGACGATATTCTGCGCGGGCATGCCGCTCTCGTGCGCGACGTCGATGGCTTCATCGGCGGTTTCGGCCGTGGCCATGCGCAGGAAGCCGAGGTTCAGGCCGCCCGGCTGCAGCGCCGTCCACGCCAGCGCGAGCGGAGTTCCGTCGGCGTCTTTCGCGACGATCGGTCCCCAGCGCGTTTCTTCGACGTCGAGTTTTACATCTGCTGCATTGTGGATTTGTATAGTTTCGCCGACGACGTGCAGCGGTTGCCAGCCATCAGCGTCGCGATAGCGCGTTTTATCGGTCGGATCGATGTTGATGCGAACCCAATCCGTAAAATCGCCGTAGCTGTTGGTGAACGTCCACGCGATGTGGCGGTTGCTGCCGGCCACGAGGGCGGGTACGCCGGGCAATGTGACGCCGGTGAGATTCACTTCCTCACCGGGGCGTCGCGGGTTCGGATAAATCATTTGCGTGCGAAACCAGATGTTCGGTACGCGCAGACCGAGATGCATGTCGCCCGCGACGAGGGCCGCATGCGTGGATGTCAGCGATCCGCCGACGGCGAATCCGCCGCTGCCGGTTGTCGACGCTTTCTCCACCGGCGGCGGCGGTATGCGAAGCAATGCAGGATCGACTTTGCGCAGATCGATATCGTCCACCGTAGGCAACGTCGGAAACGGCATGGCGGGTCCGACAAGCGGCGCATCGAGCGGCCCGCCGGCGGTCGCCAGGAATTTGTATACCTTTTCGCCGAGCGCATTCTTGATGTGCGAAAAGGCCAGCTCGCGGCCGTTGCTCGAATCGTTCAGATCGAGAAACATCGAGTCCATCACGAGCAAGCTGTCGACGGGCTGCCAAGCCGCGGGTTTCGAGCCGACCAGCCAATATTCCCACGGCCGCGAACTCATGTCGGCGAGACCTGCGTTGACGCCTTGCGCATACGCCGTCAGCGCATCGCGGTCGGCGGCAGGCAACGTCGTCAGCGTTTCGATCGCGCGCGCGCGCATGCGAAAAGGCCTGTGTGTCTTGTCGACGTCGAGTGCGGCGGAGCCGAACAGTTCGGCAAGCTCGCCGCTGGCCAGGCGGCGCATCAGATCCATCTCGAAGAATCGTTCTTGTGCCTGGACGTAGCCCAACGCGCGCGACATGTCGTTGAAATCATGAGTGCGGATCGTGGCCACGCCAAGCGCATCGCGCGTCACGATGACTTCGCCGCCGAGGCCTGTGAGTACGCGCTGTCCGGCCAAAACGGGCAGGCTCGCGCGCAACGTCAGCCATGCACCCGCAATCGCGGCAACTACAATGACAAGCACGACGATGAGAATTGTGCGCAGAAGGCGACGGATGCGTTTTGGGCGATTGGGCATGATTTAAAGTTCGTCGGAAAGCGGCGATGGTAAAGCATTTGCGCGATACTGCGCCTACGACGACGCGGAGTGCGCGCATGAAACTTCAAATGATCGGAATATTTTTCGCCGCCGCGACACTCGATGCCGCAGCGGCCGATCGCGGGCTGCGTTTCGACAGTCCGGGCGTGCTCGATGTTTCCGCGGAGAAAGTGAGTATGTCGGGATCGCCGGTCTCGGTCGCGGCGCTCGACACCGCCGAGGCTTCATCGATCACGGCGGCGCCGAAGTTGAGCGACGATGCGTCGACGCTGCCGTTTTCCAGCGACCTGTTCGGATGCGGTGCGAAGGCAACCGATTGCGTGACGAAGAACGAGGCCAAGCGCATTGCCGATTCGGGCGGCGCGGCGAAACGCGATGACAAACGTCTCACCATAACGCCGTCGAAAGGCTCGCCGGTCGTGTTCGCGGACTGGAAAGACATCGTGACGAAATCGATCGACGGCGATGGCGAAACGCATTGGTATCTCGGCGCCCTTGAAGGCAGCGGCTATCAGCGCGTGGAAGTGCAGTTTTTCCACGATTCGCCGGGAAGCTTCCTGACCAATCCGGCGAACGGTAAAAGTTTATTTGTACACAACGGCAGCGACGTATCATCGCTGTCGCCCGACGGACAATTCCTTCTGGACTACGATGAGCTCAATGCGCCGCTGACGGTTCGCATCGCGTCGCTGGACGCCAATGGGCCCGCAATGACGCTGCAGTGCAAAGGCCCGACGGCGGACGAAGGTCCGCATTTCGAATTCAAGGGCTGGCACGATGCGGAGAGTGTGGATCTGGCGCTGGTCGGCCATGCGGCACGCAGCCGATTGGCGCATGCCACGGCGGTGCGCCTGCGTCACTCGGCGGCGGGTTGGGAGATCGCCACGGATCATCCGGAATTTCTGAAGGAAGCCGGATTTTCGTGTCAGCAGGCGAAGTGATCGCCGTTACGCCGTCGTCTCGATTCGATCCACACGCTGAAAACCGCGCGGCAATTTCCCGCCGCGCTGAGCACGGTTGCCGTTGTACTCGATCAGCTCCGCCCATTTCAGTATCAGCTTGCGCGCGCCGGCGTAAAGCGTGACTTCGCCTTTGCCTTCCGTAACGACGGCGATACCGGCGACGCGTTCGCCTTCGGCGAGCCGCGCCTTCGGAATTTCGATCAGCTTGTTGCCGCGCCCGCCGTTGTCGAGTTCCGGCAATTCGGCGACGGAGAACATGAGCAGATGTCCGGCATTGGTGGCGACGACAATGCGGTCGCGCGCCGAATCCGCGACGTACGCGGGCGGCACGACGTGTGCGCCGTCGTCCATGTTGATGAGCTGCTTGCCGGCTTTCTTGTTCGCCAGCAGCGCCTCGAATTTCGTGACGAATCCGTAGCCGTAGTCGGACGCGAGCACGAGTTTGTTCGCGGCGTCGGCGATGGCGACGGCGTCGAATTTCGCCCCGGGTGCCGGCGTGAAGCGGCCCGTCAGCGGTTCGCCGTTGCCGCGCGCGGAGGGCAAACTGTGCGCGGGCGTCGAATAGCTGCGGCCCGTCGAGTCGATGAAGGCGACTTGTTGCGTCGTTTTACCTTTTGCGACATTGTGGAATTTGTCGCCCTCGCGGTAATTGAGTGCTGCGGCGTCGACGTCGTGTCCTTTCGCCGAGCGAACCCAGCCTTTTTCGGACAGCACGACGGTGATCGGCTCGCTGACGACGAGTGCAGCTTCGTCGAGTGCCTGTGCCACTTCGCGTTCGACGATGGGCGAGCGGCGCTTGCCGCCGTATTTTTCGGCGTCGGCGTGGAGTTCGTCCTTGATCAGGGTCTTGAGCTTGGCTGGCGACTTCAGCGTCACGGCGAGGCGCGCGCGTTCTTCTTCGAGCTGATCGCGTTCGGCGTCAAGTTTCATTTCCTCCAGACGCGCCAGCTGGCGCAGCCGTGTCTCGAGAATATAGTCGGCCTGCTCGTCGCTCAATTTGAAGCGTTTGATCAGAACCGGTTTCGGTTCGTCTTCGGTGCGGACGATGCGGATCACTTCGTCCAGGTTCAAAAAAACGATGCGCAATCCTTCCAGCAGATGCAATCGGCGCTCGACTTTTTCGAGCCGGAATTTCAATCGGCGCGTCACCGTGCTTTGCCGGAACGTCAGCCACTCGCCCAGTATTTGCTTGAGCGTCTTGACCTGCGGCTTGCCGTCCAGCCCGATGATGTTCAGGTTTATCCGGTAGCTGCGTTCGAGATCCGTGGTTGCGAACAGGTGCTGCATCATCTCGTCGAGTTCGACGCGGTTCGAGCGCGGAACGAGCACGAGCCGCACCGGATTTATATGGTCGGACTCATCGTTGTAGTCCTCGAGCATCGGCAACTTTTTCGATTTGGCCAATGCGTCGATTTGTTGCAGCACTTTTGCCGGCGACACCTGATAGGGCAACGCCGTGACGATGACCCGTCCGTTTTCTATCATGTAGATTGCGCGGCAGCGGACCGATCCGTTGCCGGTCGCGTACATCGCCTTCAATTCGCTTTTCGGCGTGATGATTTCAGCGGCGGTGGGAAAATCCGGCCCTTTCACGTGACGGCACAGTTCAGCGATGCTCGCGTCGGGTTCGTCGAGCAGATGAATGCACGCGGCGGCGACTTCGCGCAGATTGTGCGGCGGAATGTCCGTGGCCATGCCCACCGCGATTCCGGTCGAACCGTTGAGCAACACATGCGGCACGCGCGCAGGCAGCCACGACGGTTCTTTCAGCGTGCCGTCGAAGTTCGGCGTGAAATCGACGGTGCCCTGATCGATTTCGTCGAGCAGCAATTCCGCGATCGGCGTCAGCTTCGATTCGGTGTAGCGCATGGCCGCGAACGATTTCGGGTCGTCGGTCGATCCGAAATTGCCTTGCCCGTCGACGAGCGGATAACGGTACGAAAACGGCTGCGCCATCAACACCATTGCTTCGTAGCACGCGCTGTCGCCGTGCGGATGAAATTTGCCGATCACGTCGCCGATCGTGCGCGCGGATTTTTTCGGTTTCGCGCCGGCGCCCAAGCCGAGCTCGCGCATCGCGTAGATGATGCGCCGCTGCACGGGTTTCAATCCATCGCCGACGAAGGGCAGGGCGCGGTCGAGCACCACGTACATCGAATAATCGAGGTAGGCGCGCTCGGCATATTCCTTGAGCGGGATTTGTTCGTAGTTGGCTTGCAGATTCATGAGACCGGTCGCGGCGATTTATCGCGCGCATTGTGCCGGATTCCACAAAACGGAGTAAGAACGGTTGCCGGCGTGCGCCGCTTGTGTAGGATGCAGACGATCGCCTCGGGGGAGAAATTCATGGATCGCCGCACATCCGCCGGCTTGGCGCGGCTTGCGTTCGTTGTCTCTGTCTGTTTTTGCGCTGCCGCCGCTGCGAGCGACGATATCGTCGTCGTGCGAATCGGCGACGGCTCAGCCGCGCTCTCGGCGAATACAGCGCCGGTGTTCCTCGAGCGCCGAGCGGCGGACGGAACACTTGGAACATCCATTCCGATGCCGACGGCCGCCGATGTCGCGGACATCAACATGGCATTCACGCTGAGCGGCGCCGGGACAACCGAGGGTGCGCTGGCGGGGAGTCCCGACGGTAATTACCTGACGCTGGCAGGCTACGCGGTCGCACCCGGCGCGCCGATTTCGAATGCCGTGCGTGTCATTGCGCGCGTCGATGCGCAGGGCAACGTGGATACGAGTACGACGCTGGGCAATGGATTCAGTACCGCCGTGCGCGGTGCCGTCACCGACGATGGAAACCATTTCTGGATCAGCGGCAGCGGCAGCGGCAGCGGCGACGGCGGCATCTGGTACGAATTGCTCGGACTCGACGGCGCGACGCAACTGGTCTCCTCACCGGGCAGCGTCCGTGCGATGAACATCGTGTCTGGACAGCTCTTCGCCGATTCGGGCAGCAGCGGGACCAGCAATGTTTTTTCAGTCGGCTCGGGACTGCCGACCACGACCGATCCCGCCACCATCGCTGTGAGCGGAATGCCGATGTCCAACGCCTCGCCGTATGCCTTTGCCTTCTTCGACCGCAGCTCTGGCGCTGGGCTCGATACCTTATATGTCGCAGACGATCGGACCGTGGCCAGCGGCGGCGGGATCCAGAAGTGGACGTGGAACGGTACGACGTGGACGCTGCAGGCGACGTTCACCAACGGCATCACCACCGGCGTGCGCGGACTCGCTGCGCAAGTCGTCGCGGGCAAGCCCGTGTTGTACGCGACGACGACGGAAGCGACACAAAACAAGCTCGTCAAGGTCATCGACAACGGCACTGCAACGCCGCCCATCTCGATCATCGCCACAGCGGCGACGAACACCATCTATCGCGGCGTCGCGATGGCCTGGGTTCCGCCGCTTCTGGACTCGGTTTTCGAAGATGGCTTTGAGTAACGGTCGACTCGCAGACAGACGTTCTTTGAAAACGATGTCGAATCCTGCTGTAACGAACGAATGCTGCGAGCGCTGCGTGCATTTCGAACGCGATCCGCTCGCGATCGAGCGAGCGGTTCCCGGATTGAACGTGATGAGTTCCGGGTTCGCCTCGGTGCGCGCGGACGACGGATTGTGCCGGCATCATGATCGTCACGTGTCCGCACGCGCGACGTGCGCGACGTTCGCTGCGCGGCCCTCGGGCTAGAAGTATACTTTTACGCCTTGATGAGACAGCGCATCAGCGCCATTCCGGCGAACGTCATCGCGAGCGATCCGGCGACGTGCGTCGCGATGATCGTCGCGAACCATCCGTACTGCTGACGCGTGAACAAAACCACCGCTTCGGCGGAGAAACTCGAGAACGTCGTGAGTCCGCCGCAAAAACCGGTCGTGATGAACAGGCGAAGTTCCGGCGGCAGATCCTGAAATTGCTCGAACGCGCCGAGTGCCGCGCCGATGATGAAACCGCCGACGAGATTCGCCGCCAGCGTACCCAGCGGCAGATTCGGGATCACGGTGTTCCACAGAATTCCGAATCCCCAGCGCAGCAACGCGCCGAAGAATGCGCCGATACCGACGGCGAAAAATGATGCTAATGGCATACGTTGCGGTTCCTTTTTCAGAGCCGACACGGTGTGCGCGGACCGATCCGAACGAACGCCTGCGCACAATCCGTTGCGGATTGTCGGACAGGCATCATCAGCCTCGCGGCGGTTGCGCGCACATGCAGCGGTGCGCGAAGGAGGCATGCCATCTCCTTGAACGTGTCCATGCTAGCGCAATCGCCGGGCGCGCGGTCAAGCGGCGGCGCGTATCATGCGTGCATTAGCTGCATAGATTCTGCCCCGATGAGTCCTGTGGTCACTCCGCGCCGAGCCGTTCTGGCGCCGCTGCTCGCGGCGTTGGCGATGTTCGGGCCGTTCTGCATCGACGCGATATTCCCCGCGTTTCCGGCCATGGCGAAGCAATTCGGCGCCACGTCGCTGTCGATGCAGCAGACGATCAGCGTGTATCTCGGCGTGTATGCGGCATCGTCGCTGTTCATCGGCACGCTGTCGGACGCGTGGGGACGCCGCCGCGTCGTGCTCGGCGGCGTGACGGTCTTCCTAGCCGCGAGCATCGGATGCGCGCTGTCGCAAACGTTGCCGATGCTGCTCGTGTTCCGCGCGCTGCAAGGCTGCAGCGCGGGCGTGGGTTTCATCGTGGGCCGCGCGATCATCCGTGATTGCTTCGAAGGCGCGTTCGCGCAGAAGTTGATGGCGCAGGTCAGCATGATTTTCGGACTGGCGCCTGCCATTGCGCCGGTGATCGGCGCAGGCCTGGTACTCATCGGCGGATGGCACGCGTTGTTCTGGGCACTGGCGGCGTTCACGCTGCTCTTGCTGGTGCTTTGCGTCGCGTTCTTGCCGGAAACGCATCCGCCGGAAAATCGCGTCGCGATTTCGCCGTCGAATCTGGTGAAAACGTATCGCGAGATTTTCGTCGATTCGCAATTCCTGCCGCTCGCGATTGCGAACACCGGAAATTTCGGCGGTTTGTTTCTGTACGTGGCGGTCGCGCCGGCGTTCGTGTTCGACGTTCTTCATCTCACGCAGAACGACTTTCCGTGGCTGTTCGTGCCGGCGATTATCGGACTCGTGCTGGGTTCTACGCTGGCCGCGCGATTGGCCGGCCGTGTCAACACGAACATCGTGATCAATTGCGGTTATGTGCTCATCGCGACTGCTGGCGTGCTCGGTCTGCTCATCGCCTGGCTCGTCGTGCCGGCGCGCGTGCCGTGGGCGGTCGTGCCGATCGGCTTGGCGGGCATCGGCATCAATCTGATTTCACCGACGCTGAATCTGCTCGTGCTCGATCGATTTCCTCGGCATCGCGGCGCGGCGTCATCGGCGCAGGCGTTCATCGTTCTTTCGTTCAATGCACTGCTCAGCGGCGTGATCGGTCCGTGGTTCAGCGACAGTGCGATGCATCTGGCGATCACGTCGATCGTTTTGTATGCGATCGGATTTGCGGCGTGGCGGATTTATCGTGCCGTGGCCAAACGCGAACCGCGCGCGGGCAGCATCGAACACGAAGTGCTCGATGTACCGAAAACCTGATTACGCGGGCGCGCCGCCGCCCAGCAATGTCTTCATCAGGCCGAGGATTTCGTCTTTCGTTCCGGTAACGGTTACTTGCCGTTCGCGCGGAATGTCCAGACCGAGGTTTACCGCGTAGCCGACGCCGCCATCGGTAGAGCCGGTGTCGTCGAGTAGCGGAAACGTCTCGACCTTGCCGACCAAGACGATGCGGTTGGCGTCGATGAAGCGGCCGTCGGGGAGTTTCAGCCAACGTTGCATGGCGCGAGTTCCTGATTGAGTGTGCGCAGGCTAGTGCGCGGCGCCGCTATGCGCAAGCGTCGGGCAACAAGTCGCGGACGGCGAGCCAGGCTCTTGCATCGTCGGCATCGCGTTCGAACCATGCGCGCGCCGAGCCGAGGCGGAATGTGTAACCCCACGTATCCATATCGCGCTGAACGCGTTCGCGCCCTACGTCGGGAATGGCTCCGCCCAGAATGATTTGCAGATAGCAGGCGGCGTCTTCTTCGGCTTGCGATGTCGAAGCGTCGGTATGGATTTCGCTGCGTCGCTGCGGTTCGGCGGCGATGACATGACAGGCTTCGTGCAGCAGCGAATGCAAGGGCGTGTCGCCGCGCGCGTAGACCGTCGTGCCGATCAAACCGGCCTCGGGTTCGCCCCAGTACGTTGCGGGAATCGGCATGCCATCGGCGACGCGCACGAGATCCAAACCGTAGCTGCGCAGCAGCAGTTCGACGAAGTCGACATCGATTCGGTCGAGCGTGAGAACGTCCGTCGATGCGTCGACGGCGGAGTCGGACTGCACGGTATCGCGGTCAGCTCGCGCCGGCCACGCGCGCGGTGGGCAGCGGCCATTTGCGGTCGCGTTCGGCGAGCCACGGCTGATTGGGCAGCGCGCCGGTCGCACCCTGCAAATACGTTTCCAAGACGAACGGATGGCTGGGCAAATCTTTCGCCAGCAACGCGACGCGGCGATTCACCACCGGCATCATCTGCTGACCGACCTCCTGAAAACCGTACGTGCCGTGGAAGAGAACAGAGACGTCGTCGCGCGGTTCGAGGAACACTTCGCAGGCCAGCAGCGGCACGCGCACTTCAGCGTAGCTGGTCACGTCGGCGTAGAAAATCCGGCCGAGTCCCAAGCCTTGATACGGACGCGCGATGACGATGCGGTCGATGTAGAGGAATTTCGGATAGTTGTCGCGGAACCACAGAAAATTCGGACTGCCGTAGTCGGCGTCTTCGCGCAGCGCGATGAGAAAGCCCGCGATGTTTCCGTCGACGAGCGCCACACGGAAATAAGCCGCTTGCGCATTCAAGGCCAGAAGCTTTGCCTTGTCCATCGGCAGTATCGTCGTGCCCGCGGCGTTGTTCAGAGCGAGCACGGAATCCATTTCATGCTCATGCACGTCGCGGATCGCGATTGTCATTCTTGTGTCCTTTACCCACGCGCGCCAATTTTCCGGGCGCGATTATCGCACGCGGCCTTTGTCGGGGCCATGTCGACCGGATGGCTTTTTCGTTAAGCCCGCGTTGCGGCGTGAATGACTTGAGGCAGGTTGCGCCGTCCCCGCGGCGGTCTATGATGCGCAAAATGCGCGTTTCATCCCTCAACCACATTCAACTGCTGCGCTACGCGGGATTGTTCACGTATGCGTGCGTGGGCATTCCGCTGCTGTGGGACGCGGTGCGTCCGCAGGACGAAGCGGGCGATCCGGTGGATCGCGCGTGGTGGTTCGCGTCGTATGTGGTGTTCGGTCTGGCCTATTGGCTCGTCACGCGGGACATCGGCGTACGCAAGCAGTGGCAGCTCAAGATCCCGCTGTTGCTGCTGATGAACGTGGCCGCGATTTCGATCAGTTTTTTCACGCAGAGTCAGTTGTCGAGCATTTTGCTTTTGGTGATCGCGGGTGTGCTGCCGTGGATCATCCCGTTCTGGCCGGGACTGCTCTGGGTGGCGCTGCAGAATTTTTCGCTGGCGCCGTTCACGGCGATGCAGCCGCTGTATTCGCACGGTGAGCCGACCGGCGAAAACTACGGCTGGTTTCTCGCGCTGCTGCAGAGCGCGATTTATCTGGGCGTTTCCGCATTTACGTACATCACGTCCGTCGTAGCGCGCCAGCAGGCGGATTCGCGCGAAGAACAGCGCCGCCTGAATTCTGAATTGCGCGCCACGCGCACCTTGCTCACCGAATCGAGCCGTATCGCCGAGCGCATGCGCATTTCGCGCGAGCTGCACGATCTGGTCGGACATCATCTCACCGCGTTGAGCCTCAATCTCGAAGTGGCCAGCCATCTGGCGCACGGCGCATCGCTCGATCACGTCAAGCAGGCGCAAAGCGTTGCCAAACTATTGCTGGCCGACGTGCGCGAAGTGGTCAGCCAGTTGCGCGACGACGACAGTCTCAATCTCACCGACGCGTTGAATACGTTGATCGAAGGCGTGCCGGGCATCGCGATCCATCTCGAACTGCCGCCGCGTTTTTCCGTCGACGATCCGCGCCGCGCGCAGGTGCTGTTGCGCTGCACGCAGGAAATCATCACGAATACCGTGCGTCACGCGCACGCGCGAAACCTCTGGTTGCGTTTCGAGCGCACGGCGGGCAACGAATTGGCCATGCACGCGCGCGACGACGGCCGCGGCGTCACCGATTTGCGGCAAGGCAACGGATTGCTGGGCATGCGCGAGCGCCTGGCGCAAATCGGCGGAAGGCTTAATATCACCACGGAACGCGACCGCGGTTTCGCGCTCGACGCATGGCTGCCATTGGAGGCGACACGATGACCGCGAACTCGACAAATTCGAGTCCTGTAACCGGACCGGTTTCGGTCTGCCTGGTCGACGACCAGACCCTGGTGCGGCAAGGCATCCGCTCATTGCTCGAACTTTCCGACGACATCCGCATCGTCGGCGAAGCGGCTGATGGCGTGCAGGCGCTGGAGCTGATTCCGAAAACCAAACCCGACGTCGTGCTGCTCGACATGCGCATGCCCGGCATGTCGGGACTCGATGTGCTCACGGCGCTGGCGGCAAAAGGCGAAGTGCCGCCGACGATCATCCTCACCACCTTCGACGACGACCAGCTCGTTCTCGCAGGCCTTAAAGCCGGCGCGCGCGGCTATTTGCTCAAGGATGTGTCGCTGGAACAACTCGTCGACGCCGTGAAAGCCGTCGCATCGGGCGGATCGCTGGTACAGCCCGTAGTGACGCAGCGTCTGCTCGCCGGACTGGAGCGGATGCAGAACGAATTCACCAGCCTCGATCGTCCCGATCCGCTGACCGAACGCGAGACGGAAATCCTGCGCCTGATGGCCGGCGGCTACAGCAACAAGGAAATCGCCAATTCGCTCGGCGTGGCGGAAGGCACGGTTAAAAATCACGTCTCCAACATTTTGTCGAAACTCGGCGTTCGCGACCGTACGCGCGCGGTGCTCAAGGCGTTCGAGATCGGTATTGTCTAAGATCGGTATCGTCTAAGATCGGTATCGTCTAGTTGCAGGGATTGCGTTATCCTGCGGCCCTGTCCGGCCGCATCGCGGGCCGCGTTGCGCGGCGCCTCGCCCATAGCCTTCCCGGCGCGGAGCAAGTAACATTCGCGACCGGATATCGTGGAGATTCGCGGAATGACTCGTCTGCTCGAGATACTCGTCGCCCTTGCCATCGTTTTAGTCCTGGCGGTGGTATTTGCCGTCGCGTTGCCGAGCCATCGCCACATCGAACGGTCGGTGGAAGTCAGTTCGCCGGCGCGGCAGGTTTTCGACGTCGTCGACGGATTCCGCACCTATCCGTCGTGGAATGCGTTGCGCGCTTACGATTCCCGCGTGCAGTTGAATTTCGAGGGCCCTGCCATGGGGCCGAACTCCCGCGTCACCTGGACCAGCGAGGACAAACGTATCGGCAACGGCAGCTACACCGTTGCGACGGACCCCCCTCAGCAGCAGGATCAGCAAGTCACGTGGGATGTCGTCAATCCATGGCGCGGCAACGGCAAGAAATTCACCATCGACATCAATCCTTCCACCAACGGCAAGACCACGCGTATCACGATGGGCTACGACGTCGAGTACGGCTGGGACTTGCTCGGCCGTTACGGCGGCATGTATCTCGACGGCGATCCGGCCACGCAGATCCAGTTCCAGCTCGGCGCCCTGCAGAACATGCTCGCGACGTTCCCGAACGTCGATTACAAGGATCAGCAGATCGACGCGAAAGACGTCGAACAGCGTCCGATCATCTTTATCTCGACCACCGCCAAGCGCACGCTGGACGATGTCGCCGACGCTACCGACAAGGCGATGGCGCAGCTGCAGGCGCTGGTGAAGAAAGAAAAGATCAACGTCACCGGGCCGCGCATCACCATCACCACGAACTTCGGCGACGAGAATTACGATTTCGACATGGCCCTGCCGGTCGACAATGCGAATTACGCCGTCGCCGACCCGATCAAGATCGGCACGATCGGCGGCAGCAAGGAACTGGTCACCTCGACGACAGGCTCCGCCGCGCAGTTGCCGCTCATGCGTCTGATGCTCAAGGCCTATGCGTACACGCACGGCTACATCTTCGACGAGAGCTCCGAAGGATCCGGCCGCTTCTACGAAGAATTGACCAGCGATCCCAACGCCGGCGAAGACCAGCAGTCGTACACGGTGCACCTGCCGATTCAAATTCAATAAGATCGGATTCGATAAATCGCGACATTTTCGCGTTGACGAGCGGCCTCGGCCGCTCGTCGCGTTTTAGTCGTCGTGTCTACGCGGGAACTTTTCCAAAAGTTTGCGGTATTTCACCGCGTCCGCGATGAATCGCTCATCGCGGTGAGGGGACGGCGCCCCAAAGCGCCGCACATTCATCCACCACTTCGGCAACCTGACCATGATCGAAACCAGGCAATTGACCAAACGCTACGGCGCGCTTACAGCCGTCGACGGCATTACCTTCAACGTGGAGCCGGGCCGCGTACTCGGTTTTCTCGGCCCCAACGGCGCCGGCAAATCCACCACCATGAAAATGATCGCGGGCTTCCTCGCGCCGACATCCGGCAGCGCGCTCGTCTGCGGCCATGACGTGTCGGAAGACCCGATCGCCGCCAAGCGCGTCATCGGCTACTTGCCGGAAGGCGCGCCCTCATACGGCGAAATGAATCCGCGCCAGTTCCTCGACTTCATCGCCGATGTCCGCGGCCTCACCGGCGCGCGCCGCCGCACGCGCCTCGACGACGTGATCGAACGGCTGCGCCTCGACGGCGTCCTCGAACAGCCCATCGAAACGCTGTCCAAAGGTTTCAAGCGCCGCGTCGGACTGGCGCAGGCGATCCTTCACGATCCTGCGGTATTGATCATGGATGAGCCCACCGACGGTTTGGACCCGAACCAGAAACACGAAGTGCGCACGCTGATCAATGCGATGTCGCGCGACAAGACGATCATCGTGTCGACGCATCTGCTCGAAGAAGTACACGCCGTGTGCAGCCGCGCCATCATCATCGCGCAGGGAAAAATCCTCGCCGACGCGACGCCCGCCGAACTCGAAGCGCGCTCGCGCTATCACCAGGCCGTTTCGCTGACGACGCCCGATGTCGCCGCCGCGCGCGAAGCGCTGTCGCGCGTCGCCGACGTGCAGACCGTCGAGATCGATCCGCAGGATCACCGCATCACGGCGTTTCCGAAACCCGGCAAGCAGATCTTCACGCCGATCAGCGAATTGCTGCGCACGCAGGGCATCAAAGTCAGCGAACTGCAACTGGAGAGTGGACGGCTCGACGAAGTCTTCCGCACGATCACCTCGCAGGAGGTGGCGGCATGAGCGCCATTACCACTGTCTTCAAACGCGAGCTGATGAGCTATTTCGCCACGCCCGTCGCGTACGTGTTCATCGTCATCTTCCTCGTGCTCGCGGCCACGTTTCCTTTCTATCTCGGCAGTCCCACGTTCTTCGAACGAGGCCAAGCCGATCTGCAGCCGTTTTTCAATTTCCATCCGTGGCTGTACCTGTTTCTGGTTCCCGCCGTCGGCATGCGTTTGTGGTCGGAAGAGCGCAAGAGCGGCACCATCGAATTGCTGCTCACCCTGCCGATCACGATGTGGCAGGCCGTGGTCGGCAAATTCCTCGCGGCGTGGGCGTTCATCGGCATCGCGCTCGTGCTCACGTTCCCGATCTGGATCACCGTGAACTATCTCGGTTCGCCGGACAACGGCGTCATCTTCGCCAGCTACGTCGGGAGTTTCCTGATGGCCGGCGCATTCCTCGCCATTGGATCCTGCATCTCGGCATGCACGCGCAATCAGGTGATCGCGTTCATTCTCACCGTGGTCGTGTGTTTCCTTTTCCTGCTGGCCGGATTTCCGCTGGTGCTCAACGCGTTCAATTCATGGGCGCCGCAAGGCGTCGTCGATGCGATATCGGGGCTGAGTTTCCTCACCCATTTCTCGTCCATCAGCAAAGGCGTGATCGATCTTCGCGATCTGATCTATTTCCTGCTGACGATCGCGTTCTGGCTGTACGCAAGCGCCGTCGTTATCGACTTGAAGAAAGCAGACTGAGGAGCCGACCCCATGAACAACAATCGTAAACTTTTAACCGGCGGCGCCCTCGCAGTTCTCGCGGTATTGCTCGTCGCCGTAATCCTGATCAGCAACGTGCTGTTCCGCGGCGCGCGCGTCGATCTCACGCAAGGCCATTTGTATACCTTGTCGCAAGGTACCAAAAATATACTTTCGTCGATCGACGAGCCGATTCACCTGTACTTCTTCTATTCCGACAAAGGCTCGCAGGATCTGCCGCAGCTGCGCACCTACGCCACGCGCGTGCGCGAACTGCTGGAAGAAATGGCCGGCCGCGCGAAAGGCAAAATCCAGCTCGAAGTGATCGATCCGCTGCCGTTCTCGGAAGACGAAGACCGGGCGACCAGCTACGGCCTGCAAGCCGTGCCGACGGGCCAGCAGGGCGAAAAGATTTTCCTCGGCCTCGCCGGCACCAATTCCACCAACGGCAAATCGGTGATCCCGTTCCTGCAGCCGAACAAGGAAGCGTTTCTCGAATACGACGTCGCCAAACTGATCAACGATCTGACCCAGGCGAAGAAACCCGTCGTGGGACTTATTGCAGGCCTGCCGATCACCACCGGTTTCGATCCGCAAACGCGCCAGATGCGCGAGCCGTGGGCGATCGACCAACAATTGTCGCAATCGTTCGACGTGCGCCAGTTGAATGCGAGTTCGCTGAAGTCGATCGACAAGGACATCAACGTCCTCATCGTCGTCCATCCGAAGAGCCTGAGCGACGACACCCTGTACGCCATCGATCAATTCGTTCTGCGCGGCGGACATCTGTTGGCGTTCGTCGATCCGAACGCCGAAGCCGACGACGCCGGCGCCGATCCGAACAATCCTCAAGCCGCGATGATGGCGGACAAATCGTCCGACATGTCCAAGCTCTTCGAGGCGTGGGGCGTCCAATACGATCCGCATCAGGTCGTTCTCGATCGCGGTCATGCCGTGCAAGTGAGCCTCACGCAAGGCGGTGAACCGGTGCGCGACGTCGCGATCCTCGGCTTCACCAAGCGCGACCTCAATGCCGACGATGTGACGACGGCGAATCTCGACAGCATCAACGTCGCATCCGCCGGTTTCTTCGCACTCGCCAAGGATTCGAAGAACAAACTCGTGCCGCTGATCCAGAGCGGCACGGATGCGATGACGGCGCCCGTCGAGCGCGTGAAGTTCATGCAGGATCCGTCGCAGCTGCTCAACGGATTTACTCCGACGCAGATCAACTATGTGATCGCAGGCCGCCTCGAAGGCAAGTTCGTAACGGCATTTCCAGACCGCAAGGAAGAAGGTCATCTCGCCGAAGCGAAGGAAAGCGGCGAAATCATTCTCGCCGCCGACACGGATATGCTCACCGACCGTCTGTGGGTGAACGTGCAGCCGTTCTTTGGACAAAAGTTGATGAACGCATTCGCGAACAACGGCGACTTCTTCATCAACTCTGTCGACAACCTCACGGGCTCATCGGATTTGATCTCGATTCGCGGCCGCGCCATATCGCAGCGTCCGTTCACGCGCGTCGACGACATGAAGCGCGCCGCCGAAGAGAATTTCCGCGGCAAGGAACAGGAACTGCAGCGGCAGCTCAACGACACCGAGCGCAAGCTCACCGAACTGCAAAGCGGCAAGTCGAAAGGCAACGAGATGATCATGTCGCCCGAGCAACAGTCCGAGTTGCAAAGTTTCATGCAGAAGAAAGTCGACATTCGCAAGCAGCTGCGCCAGGTTCAGCGCAGCCTCGACGAAAACATCGACGCTCTCGGCGCGCGGCTCAAACTGATCAATATCGGATTGATGCCATTGCTGATCACGATCGCGGCGCTTGCGTTCGCGTTCTGGAAACGTCGCCGCACGGTCTGAGGAAACGATCATGAAAACGAAAACGCTCTACATCCTCATCGCCGCCGCCGTTTTGGCGCTCATCGTCGCGGTGATCATGAATCGCGCAAGCGCGCCGCAAAGCGACGTCGCCCAGCAGGCCAAACCGTTGTTGCCCGGTTTGAAAGAACACGTCAACGACGTCAACGGCATCACGCTCATGGGTGCCGGCGCCAAAACGCTGCTCACGCTGCGGCGCGACAAAGACGGTTGGGTGATCGCGGAAAAATCCAACTATCCCGTCGACATGACGAAGGTGCGCGAATTCCTGCTCAAACTTTCGCAAGCGACGTTGCTCGAACAGAAGACGTCGAATCCGAAACGCTATGCCGAACTCGGCGTCGACGACGTGAAAGACAACGACGCCAAAGGCGTACTCGTCGACATCGCCGGTTTGCCGCAACCATCGAAGTTGATTATCGGCAACTACAACGGCGGCGGCGGCGGAACGTTCGTGCGCCGCGACGGCGATGCGCAGAGCTGGCTCGCCAACGAAAATCTCACCGTGGCGAAGAATGCCGGCGATTGGGAAAAGCGCGACCTCGCCGATATCGCGGCGACGCGGGTGCGCTCGGTTATGCTCACGTCCGGCGATGGAAAGACGACAAAAGTATACAAAGACCAGCCGGGAGACGCGAACTTCAAGATTGCCGACGTGCCGAAAGGACGCGAGGCAAGCTCGGAGTTTGCGGCGAATAACTTGGGATCGGTGCTCGCCAATTTCAGAGCCGACGATGTTGCCGCCGCCAAGGACATGCCGCCTTCGGACAAGCCGAACAAAGCGCACTACACGACGTTCGACGGCGTACACGTCGACGCGACGCTATGGCAAAAAGACAACAAGGACTACGGGCAATTCACCGCGAGCCTCGACACGGACGCCGCCAACGCCGACATCGAAAAGGCGCAAGCCAAGGCAAAAGCCGATTACGACATGGCCGTCGCCGCGGCGAAAAAATCCGACAATGCCAAATCCGCAGATGCGAAACCCGCAGAAGCCAAATCTGCCGAATCGCCGAAGCCGCTCGCCCTATCGGATCCGGCGAAGGATCGTCAGGAAAAACTCGACGCGTTGAACGATGAAGTCGCCGCGTTGAACAAGACGTTCGCGGGCTGGACGTTCACGCTGCCCACCTTCAAGTATGTGGACATGACGAAATCCATGGATGACCTGCTCAAGCCGCTCGAAACAAAAAAACCGGATGCGAAAGACACCAAGCCGGCGCCGAAAATGCCGGCGAAGCCCGCATCGAAGTAGGCGAGGGTGATTCGCAACGTCGGAATAACGGCGGCGGCTCTCGGAGCTACCGCCGTTTTATTCGGTGCGTTCGGTGCGCACGCATTGCGCGGCCATTTCGACGAAAACGCGCTGTCGATCTGGCGCACTGCCGTCGACTATCAGTTTTGGCACGCTCTCGCGCTTCTTGCCATCGCAGGCTTTGCGCCTGCCGATGTTCGACGTTGGCCGCGTGCGAGTGGAATCCTGATCGCGGGAACGCTCGTGTTTTGCGCAAGTCTCTACGCGTTGGCA
This sequence comes from Rudaea sp., assembly GCA_036267795.1. Lineage (GTDB taxonomy): Bacteria > Pseudomonadota > Gammaproteobacteria > Xanthomonadales > Rhodanobacteraceae > Rudaea. The sequence continues at coordinate 38,417 of DATAVJ010000172.1, read as the reverse complement.
CTCGGCGCGCCGAGTTGGATCGGCGTCATCACGCCGTTCGGCGGTGTGCTGCTGGTGACCGGCTGGGTTGTCGCCGGCGCCGCATTCTGGTGCAGCGCGTCAAACAAATAAGCGCGTTTTCGCCTTTGCGCGATTGATCCGACGGCGCATAATCGGCCTCGAACGAACGTTTGGTTTTCGTCATTCGAACGATCCTGGAGGGGAATTCCATGTCTTTCTCGCGCGCCGGCATCCGCCGGTACCGTCGTATACTTCTTGCTTTATCTATTTGTGCAACATTTGCGCTGCCCGCCGCCGGCGCGTCGATTTCCGCGCCGGGATTGTCGCAGCCGGGATCGATTTCCTACGACGCGCTCGGTACGCCGACGATCCGCGCCGCAACCCAGAACGACGCCGCCTTCCTGCAAGGCTATGCCGAAGCGCAAGCGCGCTTTTTCGAGATGGACTTCGATCGCCGGGCCGCTGGCGGCAGTCTCGCCGAGCTCGTCGGCATCAACGCGCTGTCGAACGACGTGCAAAGCCGCACACTCGGCCTCGGCCGCGCCGCATGGACGACATGGCAAGCGCTCGACGACGGCACGCGTGGTTGGCTGCAAAGCTTTTCCAACGGCGTGAATTTCTGGCTGCAGACCAATGCGCTGCCGCCCGAATACGGCGCGTTGATGTTGACGCGCGCCGAGCCGTGGACGCCTGTCGATTCGATCACGGTGGGCAAGGGGCTCGCGTTCCAGTTGTCGTTCGATCTGGACATCCAGAACACGATCGACTTCGGTGCCTATTCGCAGGCTGCCGCCGCCGCACACGTCGACGCCAACGCGCTGTTCTTCGGCGACACGCACCGTTTCGCGCCTCCCGACAATCACGTAACGCTTCCCGATTTTTCGCCGAGCGGATCGAGTGTCGTCGCGGGCACGAAGTCGCTGGTCGCGTCGTTCGGCAGCGTCAATGTCAATCCATCGGCACTGGCGCTGGCGCAAACGTATCGCGACAAAATCGCCGGCAATCCGTTCATCGCGCCGTCGCTGCATCCCCGGCTCGGCCGTGGCGGCAGCAACGAATTCGCGGTGAGCGGCGCGAACACCGCATCCGGCCATCCGATCATCGCCAACGATCCGCATCTGACGCTCGCGTTGCCGCCGATTTTCATGGAGATGCATCTGATTTCCAACGACGGCCTCAACGCAACCGGGGTCAGCGTTCCCGGCGCACCCGGCATCATTCAAGGTTGCAACAGCAACATCTGCTGGGGCAGCACCGTGAATCCGATGGACGTGACCGACACGTTCCTCGACACCTTCACCGTTAACAGTTACGGACTTCCCACCGCGCTCGTGCGTGCCGACGGCAGCACCGAACCGGTGCAGTGGGTATTCCAGAGTTTCTACGTCAATCAGATGACGTCGGGTTCGTTCGACAACATCGCGCGCGACAATTCGATCGGCTACACGAACGGTGCGGTGACCATCATCGTGCCTCGCCACAATAACGGACCTGTCGTTGAAACATCGACTACGCCGGGCGCCTGTTCGATCACCGGAGAGGCGACCAGCCCCGCAGTCGCGTGCGGATTGTCGATCGCATACACCGGCTGGGGCGCGACGTTCGAGTTGAAGGCGTTCAAGCTCATCAATCTCGCGGCGAACGTGGACGATTTCCAGAATGCGTTGTCGTATTTCGATTTCGGCTCGCAGAACTTCGCGTATGCGGACAACGCCGGCAACATCGCGTATTTCACCAGCGCGGAAAACCCGATCCGCGACGATCTGCAGAATCTCGGCCAGTACGTGAATTCGCCGCCGTTCTTCATTCGCGACGGATCCGGCGCCGCGCACAACGACTGGTTGCCCGTGTCGAATCCGCAACCGAACCAGGCGATTCCCTTCGAGATCATGCCCGCATCGGAAATGCCGCATTCGATCAACCCGTCGGCCGGCTATTTCGCGAATGCGAACAACGATCCGGTCGGCGTCACGCTCGATAACGACCCGTTCGATCAGACGCGTCCAGGCGGCGGCGTCTATTACCTCAATTATGCGTATGACGCGTATCGCATGGGACGCATCGACCGCGAATTGTCGTCGATGGTCGGCGCGGGTCACAAGATTACGATGAGCGATATCGAGCAGGTGCAGCTCAACAATCAGCCGGTCGACGCTCAGCTCGTGCTGCCGTATCTGCTTGGCGCGTACCAGAACGCATCCGTCGGCGGCGCATGGGCTCCGCTTGCGCAACTCGCAGCCGATCCGCAAATCACCGAGGCGATTTCGCGGCTGACGGCGTGGGATTTGTCCACGCCGACGGGCCTCGCCCAAGGTTTCGACGCGGGCCGGACCACCGGTGCGCCGCCGACAACGTCGCAACTCGACAACAGCGTCGCCGCTACCGAATTCTTCATGTGGCGCAGCAACGCGATCAAGAATTCGATCGACGCCACGCTTACCGCGATCGGTCTCGCCAGTTATTTGCCGGGCGACGATAGCGCGTACACCGGATTCAAATTCCTGCTCGACGCATTTCCGGTGCTGGGCGGGAAAGGCGCGTCAGGCCTGAATTTCTTCACGGTGCCGGGCGCGCCTGACGCTGCGTCGGCGCGCGACTACGTGCTGCTGAAAAGTTTGCAGGATGCGCTCAATCAATTGTCGAGCGATTCATTCGCGGCGGCGTACGGCAATTCGACGGATCAATCGAACTATCACTGGGGCGCGCTGCATCGTTTCGTGCTCGAACATCCGCTCGGTGGACCATTCAATATTCCCGGTCCGAATCCGTACGGGTTCACCGATCTTTCGCCCGATCTGCCGGGACTGTCGCGCGACAGTTCTTATGAAACCGTCAATCCGGGCGGCGGCACATTGCGCGTGAGCGGCGTGAACGATTTCATGTTCAGCGGTGCGACGGCGCCGGGTCGGCGCTTCGTCGGGCAGATGGATAAACCTATCAATGCTGTCGAAGTGATTCCGGGTGGCGAAAGTGCGGTGCTCGGCGATCCGAATTATGCGAGTCAGCTTTTGTTGTGGCTAACCGGCAATTACCATCCGCTGGTCGTGGATCCGAACGCGTCGCAGGGTGGGCAGACGGTCGTGAGTTTTACGCCGTAGCGTTAGAAATACGGCGGGTGGTGTTGGAGAGATATGGCTGTCATTCCGGCGAAAGCCGGAATCCAGCTCCTTGCCTTTGATCTTCATGTCTTAGAAAGCGCAGAGCTTTCACTCGCCTGCGGCGAGCGGGTCACTTTCTTTGCTGCGTGCAAAGAAAGTAACCAAAGAAAGCACGTGTGCTTTTCGCGTAGGCTGTGTTCGCCAAAGCTGCATCCCTGTACCTGCGTCGAACGGCGCACTTCCTGTGCGCCGTGAAGATCACAGAGGATTCGGACGAGATTCGCTATTTCTTGCGGCGCTTTTCGCGCCAGCACCAGTGCCAGGGTTCGTACGCGATCCCGTACTTGTTGTCGCGTGGATAACTCATCGTGAATCCGTATACGTTTGCATTTGTGGATAACCACGCGAACGCGGGCGATTTCTCGAATTCTTCTTCGAGCGCTTGATAGCCCGGCGTCGTGAGATCGAACGCGCGTCCGGAATGATGTTCGCTGTAACCGGGCGCGGCGCTCACGCGCAGGATTTCGTCCATGGGCAATCGGCGGTCCAGTTTGCGGCGGATGATGTCGAGTTGATATTCGATGCTGCGAAACGCCGACACGATCTGCAATTCAATGCCGTCACGCGCGGCGGCCTCGCGCATCCGCGACCATGCGCGCGCGGCGCGCGGCGACATCCAGACTGGGCGATTCTGTGTGTCGTGTCCGGCGTGCGTCAGATTTCGCGCTTCACGCACGCGTTTCAAATTCCTGCGCGCTCCGTGATCGCGCGGTATGCCGAGCCGATGCGCTTCGGCCATCAAATCGGCGGCCGGTCGTGTCGAAACGGGAGGTGCGTCGTTGGGCACGAATGTAGTTTATCCCGTCGGTGTCGCTGCGATATAGCGGTCCAAAACCTCTTTCAATTCCTTGGCATTCATAGCCAAATGGCTCGACGAGATCGTGACGGCGGTGCGACCGGTATTCGGCATACGGTTGCCGAAAAATCCGTCGTATATCACGTGACCCGGCTCGCGCAATCGAATGCTGAGGCCCTGAAAACCTTCGATGCGCCGCAGCTCGACGGCACTGATCGCCGTCCACGGAATCGGTTTCAGTTTGCGGCGGTGCGCGTCGATGTTCACGGTGAGCGCGCGCGGCGATGCGATCAGTCCCGGTTCGTCGGACTGCAACCGGCCGAATTCCTGGAACAACGTGCGGCTCGACAACAGCAACACGTATGCGGTGATGCCGAACGACCAGATCGGCCAACGATGGAACACGAAGTTTTGCACGCGCTCCGAATAGTGCGTCGCGTCGCCAACGAGTTGTGTTGCGTCGACAGAAGCATGGCCGTTGAATTGTTCTTTAGCGATCGTCGCAATGTCCGTGCGCGGCACCGTGTCGCCATAGTGGATGCCCTGCATGATCAGCGCGTATCCGCTGACGATGAGCGCAAACACTGCGCCCGCCATGCGCCATAACAGCCAGAAGCGGCGGATCGGCACTCGAACCGTTCCGCTGACGTCGCGCACGAGCGACGGCGATCTGCCTGGCGTGAGTTGTACGCGTTGCATGCGGCTCATTTGCGTGCCTTGTCGATGGTCTTCGGTTCTTTGATTCGTCCCGCTTTGCGCAGCGCATCGCGCATCACGTACTCGATCTGCGCATTGACGCTGCGCAGTTCGTCATCGGCCCAGCGCTGCACGGCGTCGAGCACGTCGGCGCTGATGCGCAGCGGGTAGCCTTTTTTCTCGGAAGCCATCTCAGCCCGTGTACAACGTTCCGGTGTTGACGATCGGCTGCGTGCCGCGTTCGCCGCACAACACCACGAGCAGATTCGACACCATCGCCGCCTTGCGCTCTTCGTCGAGATTGACGACGTTGCGTGCGGCCAGTTGCTCCAGCGCCATCTCGACCATCGTCACGGCACCTTCCACGATGCGCGTGCGTGCGGCGATGATTGCGCTCGCCTGTTGGCGTTGCAGCATCGCTTGCGCAATTTCCGGCGCGAACGCCAGATGCGTGATGCGCGCTTCGACCACTTTCACGCCGGCGCTGGCGAGGCGTTCCTGGATTCCCCCTTGCAGATGATCGGAGATTTCCTTGCCGTGACTGCGCAGCGAAATGCCGCCCGTGTCGTGCGAATCGTAGGGATAACTCTGCGCCATCTGGCGAAGTGCGGATTCACTCTGGATGTGCACGAAATCTTCGTAGTCGTTTACCTGGAACAACGCTTCGGCCGTGTCGACGACTTGCCACACGACGACGGCGGCAATCTCGATGGGATTGCCGTCGAGATCGTTCACCTTGAGCTTGCTCGATTCGAAATTGCGCACGCGCAGCGATACGCCGCGTTTGCTGTAGAAAGGATTCGTCCAGCGCGGACCGGCTTCGCGCACGGTGCCGACGTAGCGGCCGAAGAACTGCAGCACTTTGCCTTCGTTCGGCGCGACCGTGAAGAATCCGCCCAACGCGATGAGTATCGAGACGAACACGATGACGGCGACGATGATCGCCCACACTGTGCGCTGCTGAATGGAATTGACGAACCATGCGGCGTCGGCCAGCAACAGCACGATCAACGTGATCAGGGCCGGGATGCCGGAAGGGGCGGAATACAGGCGTTCGTTCATTGGATTCTCCACGCGGGGTTTGGTGATGCGATATATTGATATCATAGTGATATCGCTTTTGTAAAGCGATTCGGCTCGTGCCCCAAAGTCGTCATTCCGGCGAAAGCCGGAGTCCAGCGCTCTTGCCCCCCTCCCCCCGCTGGCGGGGGAGAGGGTTGGGGTGAGGGAAGCGCGTGGTCTTTCGCAACGTATCCGTAATGAGCGTTCACTGCTCTATGTGTTCTTCAAGAGCCCAAAGCTTTCACTCGCCTGCGGCGAGCGAGTCACTTTCTTTGCTGCGTGCAAAGAAAGTAACCAAAGAAAGCACGTTTGTTCTTCACGTATGGTGTGTTCGCCGAAGCCACGTCCCTGTGCCTGCGTCGAACGGCGCACTTCCTGTGCGCCGTTGGCGTCACGGAGGATTCGATTGAGAGAAAAAGAACGGGCGAAAGATTTTCGCTAGTTGGACTTTTGCGGATTTGGCTGAAGCGGCGCTATCGAATCGACTTTCATTCGTCCCAGCGTTTCCAGTCCCGCAAAGAAACGCCACGGGTCGCCATCGCCGACGGATAGTGCGATATGACCTGCATCGAATCCGAGCAACGCGGCGTCGAAGCTTTGCCATTTGCCGCCTACCCAGGCCTGCGCCCAGGCGTGCGGCACGAAAACGTGATCAACGCCGGCGTAGTGGTTGGTGTACGCGAGGCCGTCGACGACACGTGTCGGTATGCCGAGCGAGCGGCCGAGCGCCGCAAGCAGCACGGCGTGTTCGGTGCAGTCGCCTTCCGGATTTTTCGCTACTTCAAGTGCCGATGCATATCCGACGCTCAGGTTCTTGTCGCGGATGAAGCCGCGCACGAAACTTTCCAGGTTCTGCATTTGCGCGAGCGGATCTTTTGCGTCGCCGGCACCCTGTTGTGCGAGCTTGCGTACTTCCGGCGCGTCGCTCTGCAGCCAGTCGTTCGGTTTGGAATCCGCCGGTTGCGGCGCGCCTTCGCTGTCGTTGTTTGTGTCCGCCGATATCGGTGCAATGCGAAGTTCGGCGCCGTTTCCCGATTTGGTTACGCGCTGTTCGTCCGTCGCGGCGAACGACAGCGGCGCATCGGCTTCGGTCGAACTCATGCGGATGATCACGCCGCGGCGCAAATCGTCGGGCGTGAGCACCGAGGGTGCCGGTGCCAGCGCATGCGTGAGGATGTCCGACGACTGATTCGGCGCCTGCGCGCACGATTTCGAACAGGCGAGCATCGTCAGCTCGTAGCCCATGACGGACATCCTCATCTTCTGAATATCTTGGTCGTCGTTGACCCAGGCGACACTCTTCGTCGGCGCGCCCGGAAGTTCTATCAGCTGCTCGATGCGCACGAGTTTGCGCGCGCCGTCCGGAAGATCGATGCGTTCGCTGGTGTCTATCGTCGTCGCCACTTCGACGGCATCGAGACTTTCGGCCTGAAACGCCAGTTCAGTGAAATGTCCGCCGGGTTTGAGCGACGTTTTGGCTTCCGCAAGCCGCAATCCTTCCGCGAGCAATGCGCCTTTCGGCCACGCAATCGAGCGGGTTTGAGGATTGCCGCCGATGTTCGTCGTCACTTCGCACGTGCCGTCGTCGCGCACGTGTCCGGTGATCACGTTTTCGATGCCGGAAATGGAACTGCGCGATTCGAAACCGATCGGCTTGCCGTCGCGCGTTTCGGTGTCCGTCTCGCTGCTCGCCAATCCGACTTTGATGCCGGTACGTACGAGTTCGATCGAAAGCACTTGCATGGTGATGACGTGATCGTCCTGCACGCGCCGCGTCAGGTGCATGTTTCCAATCTTGCGGCCGTCGAGCAGCACGGTCATCCACGTATCGTCGGACGGTGCGGCGACAGCGGCGGCGTTGGCGGTCAGCAACGCGAGAATCAGTAAAAGGCGCATAGTAGAACTCGAATTCTCAGACATATCGCAAGGATAGCCGATGAGGCTGCAAGGCGCTCAAGTACAATCTCTGCCTTGTTGTAATGGGGAAATTCGATGAAGCCATTCGGCACGCCGCACACCGACACCGCGATTCGCCTGATGCTGCTCGGCTCCGGCGAACTGGGCAAGGAGGTGGCGATCGAAGCGCAACGGTTCGCGGTGGAGGTGATCGCCGTCGACCGTTATGCCAACGCGCCGGCGATGCAGGTGGCGCATCGCTGTCACGTGATCGACATGCTCGATGGCGGCGCGTTGCGGCGACTGATCGAAATGGAGAAACCCGATCTCGTCGTGCCGGAGATCGAAGCAATCCACACGCCCACGCTGATCGAACTGGAAAAGGAAGGTTTGCACGTCGTGCCGACCGCCCGCGCGGCGCGATTGACGATGGATCGCGAGGGTATTCGCAGACTCGCCGCGGAAGATTTGAAGCTGCCGACATCGCCGTACCGTTTTTGCGATACGAAAGAGGAATTCGAAGCCGCGATCGAAGCGGCCGGCATTCCATGTGTGGTGAAGCCGGTGATGAGTTCATCGGGAAAAGGTCAGAGCACGATCAAATCGAAGGCGGATATCGATCACGCATGGACCTACGCGCAGCAAGGCGGTCGCGCGGGCAAAGGTCGCGTGATCGTCGAGGGTTTTGTCGCCTTCGATTACGAAATCACGTTGCTAACCGTGCGGCATTGCGGCGGCACGAGTTTCTGCGCACCCATCGGGCATTTGCAAATCGATGGCGATTATCGCGAATCGTGGCAACCGCAAGCGATGTCCGAAAAGGCACTGAAACGTGCGCAGGACATCGCGCGATCGATCACTGACGCGCTCGGTGGGATGGGATTGTTCGGCGTGGAATTTTTCGTGCGCGGCGAGGACGTGATTTTTTCCGAAGTCAGTCCGCGTCCGCACGACACGGGTCTGGTGACGCTGATCTCGCAGGACCTTTCCGAATTCGCCTTGCACGTTCGCGCGATTCTCGATCTGCCGATTCCGGAAATCCGGCAGCTTGGCCCGAGCGCATCGTGTGCCGTCCTGGCAGAGGGGTCGGGGAATCGCCCGCGCTATCACGGTGTCGCAGAAGCGCTTTCGCAACCGGATACGATGTTGCGGCTGTTCGGCAAACCCGAGGTCAAAGGCAAACGGCGCGTGGCGGTGACGCTGGCGCGCGGCGCGACGATCGAGGACGCAAGAAAAAAAGCGTGTGACAGCGCGGCGAAGTTGCGCGTGGAACTCTAGGAGCGCGATCGCATCGGCGCCCATCCGTCCGGGCCGAGCAATTCGAGCGGTTGAAAGCGTGTCTTGTAGTCCATCTTGGGATGCGCGTCGATCCAGAATCCAAGATAGACGTGCGGAACATTCCGCGCGACCGCGATTTCGATCTGCTTGAGGATCGCGAAAGTGCCGAGGCCCCGCGCGGCTTCGGCCGGATCGTAAAAAGTATACACGGCCGACAATCCGGTCGGCGCGAAGTCGGTGACGGCCACGCCGAGCAAGCGTTCGTGCAGACGCATTTCGATGAAATAGGTCGGGCTCCATGCTGTGTACAGAAACCGTCCGAAGTCTTCGATGTCGGGATCGTCCATGCCGCCGCCGTGATGACGAATATCCAGATAGCGGCGATACAGTTCGAAATACTCATCGTTGTATTCGGCGCGCGCCATGCGGACATCAAGATCCGCATTCCGTTTCAGGCAGCGGCGCTGGCTGCGGTCGGGACGGAAATCGCTCACCGGCACGCGCGCGGCGACGCAGGCGCGGCAAGGCCCGCAGTGCGGACGGTACACATGGCCGCCGGCGCGGCGAAAACCTTTCGTCAATGCGGCGTTGTAGATTTGCGGCAAATGCTCGCAAGCCGGATCGATCACCAGGTTTTGCGCGGTGCGATCGGCGTAGTAGCCGCACGGGTGCGGCAACGTCTGAAACAGCCTGACGAGCTCGGACCTCATGGATTGAGTCTAGCGCGTCTGCGCATGTTCGCAAATCAGAACACGTTGAGGACGTGCAGTACGACGAGCAGCACGATGATTCCCAGCAATCCCAGCCGAATATACATGCCCAGCGACGCACGGCGGCTTTCCGAGCGCGGTTCGCGCGAGCGCGCCAGTTCGTCTGCGAATCTGACGGCGGGCGCGATGCCGGCCTCGCGCAGGAGCGCGCGCGCGCGCGGCTGGTCTTCGGCCTTCACCACCCACACTTGCGGCCATTCGCTGGAATCGGTTCGCGCGCTGTAGCTGGACCGCCGGTAATCTCGGCCGGCCCAGCTGCGATGATTCGTCACGCGCGTTTCGATGCCCGATTCGCCGAGCAGTGCGACGATGCGTTCGACATTTTCCACACGTGGAGAAGTATAAATTTGTCTCACGACGCACCGCTCGATGCTTGCGAAGATAGGGTCTCCGGCAAGATTCGGATCATACCCTCCTGCGCCGTCGACGCGACGAGACGGCCGTCGCGGCTGAAGATCATACCGCGCGTGAGGCCGCGCGCACCCTGCGTCGTCGGACTGTCGCAGGAATACAGCAGCCATTCGTCGACGCGGAACGGGCGATGAAACCACAACGCATGATCGAGGCTCGCCATCTGCACGTTTTGCTGCAGATACGAAATGCCGTGCGGCAAGGTGGCCGTTCCAATCAGATGAAAATCCGACGCGTAGGCGAGCATCGCGCGATGCAGCGTGGCGTCGTCCGGCGCGCGGTCGATCAGGCGAAACCAGATTTGCTGATATGGCGGACGCTTCTCCGGTTTCAATTCATTGCGCGGCGTGACGTAGCGGAATTCGAATGCGCCGCGCCGTGCGAGCCAGCGCTGCAATTTCACTGGCAGCTTCGCGAGTTCTTCCGGCGCAATGTCTTGCGGTGACGGCAAATCATCCGGCGCGGGAACGTCCGGCATCGGCATTTGATGTTCGACGCCCGGTTCGCTTACCTGGAACGATGCCGAGAAATTGAAAATGGGTTGACCATGCTGAATCGCCACCACGCGGCGCACGGAAAAACTTCTTCCGTCGCGAGCACGATCCACATCGTAGACGATCGGCGATTCCACATCGCCTGCGCGCAGGAAATACGCGTGCAGCGAATGCACCGAACGTTCCGCATCGACGGTGCGCTGCGCCGCCGAAAGTGCTTGGCCGAGCACTTGTCCGCCGAACACGAATCGCGTGCCGATGTCGCGGCTTTGGCCACGGAACAAGTTTTCCTCGATGCGCTCGAGCGACAAAAGATCGATCAATTCGCCGACAATGGGACTGGACACAAGAATCTCCGCAACGACTGCCGGAATTATAGCCGCGCGCGCACCGCGATTACCTCGGCGGAACGAGGCGTTCGAGTCCGCTTGCCGGAACCACGTCGTTCCACGGAAATAGCGGCCCGGGATCCTGGCGGCGGGGAAGCATGATCGCCGGATCGTCGCTGGCCGGTTCGAGCCGGCGGTCCAGATCTTCATGGCCGGCGATGAACTTCAGGTTCGGCAAATCGTTCTTAAGTTGCCGCAACAACGCGAGTAGCGCATCGATCTGCGATTTTGTGTACGGCGCGGTGAATTGCTGATGCTTGCTGTCGCCCCAGTTCGGATAGCGGCCGACGTTGGATATCTCGATGCCGATCGAGCGCGTGTTCCATCCGTACGTGTGATTGGCGATGCGCTCGGGACCGACGAATTTGTACGTCGTCCCGTCGGTATCGATGTAGTAGTGGCCGCTGTTGCCCGTGCCCTTGGCCGGATAGCGAACGCGCTCGCCGAATTCGCGCGTCATTTTCATGTCGGGGAGTTCCGTGCAATGGATGACGACGAGATCGATCGTACGTGTGTCGCGATGATCCAGCCGCGATTCGTACGGCAGCGGCCAATCGTGAAGGGCGAGGTCCATCGGCATGGCTCAGTGTCGCATGCGCATTCGGGAGCTGCCAACGGCGTGCGATAATTTGTCCATGAAACCCGATATCGAAAAACCTTTTTTGATTCTTTCGCACGGTTTTGAAAGCGGACCGGATGCAACCAAAGTCAGTGCGCTCGCGAAAATCGCCGAGCCGCTCGGCTTTCGCAGCGTGCGTCCCGACTATCGAGATCTGGATGCGACGCGCGACGTGCGGCGCATCGACGAGCGCATCGCACGCGTCAAGCAGCAATGCGAACCGGGCGTGCCGGTCGTTCTTGCGGGATCGAGCATGGGTGCGTTCACGTCCGCACTGGCGTCGCAAGACATGAACTGCGTCGGTTTGTTTCTGATCGCACTGCCGGTTGCGATTTCGGGTTATGCGCGTCCGTTTGGCGCACGCCGTGTGCCCACGGCACTCGTGCACGGATGGGACGACGAACTTTGCCCGGTGAATGACGCCATCGCGTTTGCGCGTTCCCGCGGCGACGCGATCACGCTGGTCAAAGACGATCACCGTCTCGGCGCGCATGTCGATTTCATCGCGCAGGTATTCGGTCAGTTCCTCGAGCGGTTTGCCTGACATGCGCGATTTTTTCGCGACGTGTCCGAAAGGGCTCGAATATTTATTGGTCGATGAACTCAAAGTGCTCGGCGCATCGGATGTGCACGAAGCGTTAGCCGGCGTCTATTTTGTCGGCGAACTGGAGATCGGATATCGCGCGTGTTTGTGGTCGCGATTGGCAAGCCGCATTCTCATGCCCATTTCGGAATTTGCGGTCGAAAATGGCGATCAGTTGTACGAGGGCGCAAAGGCGATCGATTGGACCGAACACCTTCCGGCGGACGCGACGTTCGCCATCGACGCCGTCGGCAGCACGACCGGCATTACGCATTCTCAATATGCGGCGTTCCGCGTCAAAGATGCGATTGTCGATCAGTTGCGCGACAAAAACGGCGAACGGCCGAACGTCGATACACAGACGCCGGATCTGCGCATCAATCTCGCGCTGCGCAAAGGCAAAGCGATCGTCAGCATCGATCTTTCCGGCGCACCGCTGCATCAGCGTGGATACCGCATGGGTACGGGGCTTGCGCCGCTCAAAGAAAATCTCGCTTGCGCGATGCTGCTGCGCGCGGGTTGGCCGGCGATTTACGCGGCCGGCGGCGGCATCGTCGATCCGCTGTGCGGTTCCGGCACGTTGCTTATCGAAGCCGCCATGATGGCCGCCGACGTGGCGCCAGCATTACGCCGCGAACGTTTCGGATTCGCCGGCTGGAAAAGCCACGATGCGGCATTGTGGAAAATGTTGCACGACGCTGCGCAAGTACGCGCTTCGTCGGGCTTGCAGCAACTGCGATCGGTATTTTTCGGATTCGATCAAGATCCGTCCGTTCTCAACGAGGCCAAGCGCAACGCGCAGGAAGCCGAGCTTTCCGGATTCATTCACTTCGGCCGGCAATCGCTCGAGCATTTGCATCGGCCGCATGAACTCGAACATCCGGGTCTGGTGATTTCCAATCCGCCCTACGGCGAACGGTTGAATGCGGACGAAAACATTATCGCGTTGTATCGATTGCTAGGTGAAAAACTCAAGGCGGAATTTCCCGGCTGGCGCGCCAGCGTGATCACGTCGGACGATGCGCTCGGACGCGCCATCGGTTTGCATGCCGACAAAAAACATCGCCTCTACAACGGCGCACTCGAATGCACGTTGTTCAATTTCGATCTGACTCCGCGCACGCAGACGCGCAAGATAAAACCGCTGTCGGCCGGCGGTGAGATGGCGAAAAACCGCATCGACAAGAATTTCCGTCATTTGCACAAACGTGCGCAACGTGAAGGCATCGAATGCTGGCGCGTTTACGATGCGGACCTTCCCGAATACGCTGCGGCGATCGATATTTATGGCGATAGCCTGCACATACAGGAATATCAGGCGCCGTCGACGGTCGACGAAAATCTCGCGCGCACGCGCTTGCGCGAACTCACGCGCGCGGCGGGCGAGGTGCTGGAAATCCCCCGCGAGCGCATCGCCGTCAAAACGCGCAGACGCGGCAAAGGCGGCGAGAAGTACGGGCGCTTCGACGAACGGCATGAGTTCATGGAAGTGCAGGAGGGCGGTCTCACGTTCGAGGTGAATCTCTGGGATTATCTCGACACGGGTTTGTTTCTCGATCACCGTCCGTTGCGCGCGCGCATTCGCGCGATGAGCCGCGGCAAACGGTTCCTCAATCTTTTTTGCTATACGGGCAGCGTCAGCGTGTACGCCGCCGCCGGCGGTGCGAGCGAAACCACGAGCATCGATCTATCGCAGACCTATCTCGATTGGGCATCGCGCAATCTCGCGTTGAACGGGTTTCTCGACGACCGCCAACATCGTCTCGTGAGATTCGATGCGCTCGAATATGTCCAACAACATTCGGCGATGTACGACTTGATCTTCGTCGATCCGCCGACATTCTCCAATTCCAAGCGCGCCGAAGATTTCGATGTGCAGCGCGATCACGTGCGATTGCTGAAGTTCTGCGGCGAACGGCTTTTGCCGGATGGCGTCATCGTGTTCTCGAACAACTTTCGCCGTTTCAAGCTCGACGAATCCGGATTGTCGCAATTCGCTGTCAAGGAGATAACCGCGTCGACGATACCATTCGATTTCACGCGCAATCCGCGTATCCACCGCGTATGGGAACTGCGTCGGGAATGAAGCGCGAAGCGCTTCACACAATGAGCTGAATCGGCGGCAACACGCCGAAAAATTTCAGTCGATATTCAGTACAAAAGTACCATTATGTGCGTGCGACCAAAGGGTCGTTAACACTGGAGTCAATCATGAAATCCCGTATGCGTGGTTTTCGCTCGATGGCAATCGGTCTGTGCGTAGCCGCCGGTATGCTGCTGGCGCCTGCCGCGTTCGCACGCAGTCACGTCAGCGTCGGCATCGGATTGCCGGGCGTCAGCGTCGGCTACAACAGCGGCTGGCATGGACGCGGTTACGGCTACGTCGGCTACGGCGGATATTACGGTGGCTATTATCCTGGCTACTACGGTTATTCACCGGGTTACTACTATCCGTCGCCGGTGTATTACAGCCGGCCGGTTTACGCAGGCAGCTGCTACGCGCGTCCTTTCTACGACGGCCGCGGCTACTATCACCCCGGCTATCACTATAGCTGCTGACCGCAGCATTCACGGACGAACACAGCCCCGCCGCGCTTTATGCCGGCGGGGCTTTTTATTGTCTGCGCTCGGCCGCGGCACTATGATGGCGCGATGTTCTTCCGGATTTGCGCATGACTTCGCGGAACCGATCTGACGACGACAAATTCGCCGAGTCGGATTCGTGGACGTTTTTCCGGCAGTGGCTGAAGAATCCGCTTGGGATCGCGGCGCTATCGCCATCCGGCCAGCAGCTCACGCGGCAGATGATCGCGGAGTTGCCGCATGGCACGCGCCGGGTCGTGGAACTCGGCGGCGGAACCGGCGTGTTTACGCGCGCGCTGATCGCGCACGGCATCGTTCCGGACGATCTGCTCGTTCTCGAATTGAACGAAGCGTTGTATCAGCATTTGCGGTCGCGCTTTCCGAAAGCGCATGTGGTTTGCGGCGATGCGCGCGAATTGAAGACGATCGCTTCCGGCGACGGATTTCTCCAGCACGGTCCGGCGGATGTCGTGGTCAGCGGGCTCGGGTTGCTGTCGATGAATCGCCAAACGCAGATCGACATTCTCCGCGCGGCATTCGACGTGCTGACGCCGGATGGCCGTGTCGTGCAGTTCACGTACGGTCCGAAATCGCCTATCGCGCGCGAATTGCTCGGCGAGCTCGGTCTGTCCGTGCGGCGCGGCGGATTCGCATGGTGGAACGTTCCGCCCGCCACGGTATACGTGTATACACGCAATCGCTCGCGCGCCATCCACGCGGTGCGGACGCGCAACGCGAAGCACGATTAGACGTCTATCGCATGCCAGTCACTTCACCCAGCCAGCAAAGGTGCACGTATGAAAAACAGGAATGATTCCGAAGGCAAGGATATGGACAACAGCCGGCGCCGTTTTTTCGGCACGGCAGGCGGTGCGCTCGGTGCCGTCGTTTTGGCCGCACCGTTCGCGCGCTTCGCGCGCGCGGACGATCTGCCGCACCTGCCGACGACCGACCCGACCGCGCAGGCGCTGAAATACACCGAAGACGCATCGACCGCCGGTCCGCCGCATCAGGCAGGACAGGCCTGCGCAAACTGCACCTTCTTCGGCGGCGGAACGGGCTACGCCGCGTGCCAGCTTTTCCCCGGCAAAGCCGTGAACGCGAAAGGATGGTGTCAGGGATACGCGAAGAAAGCCTGATTCGTCGCTCATAGCCATCATGGCAAGCAGGTGATGCCAACGACTATCGCTCGAAGCCGCTTTTGACTTGTCGGGCGGCAGCGCAGACACTTTGCGCCAGGCTCGTGAGGCGGTGAAATCGGTGGCGGAACCGGGTGAAATCACGCAATTGCTGGCGGCGACGCGCGCCGGCGATCCCGCCGCGTGGGACGAACTCGTCAAACTCGTTTACGGCGACTTGCAGCAGATCGCGCGCAAGCTACTGCGCGGCGCCGGACGAGACCGCACGCTCAACACCGGTGCGTTGATCCACGAGTACTATTTGCGTCTGCAAGAGCGCGAAGCCGCCGCGCCGCAGGACAAGAATCATTTTCTCTCACTCGCGGCGCGCGTGATGCGGCAGGTGATCTGCGACTACGCGCGCGAACGTCTCGCGCAGAAGCGCGGCGGCGGCGCGGTGGCCGTTGAACTGGACGAAGCGCACGCACAGGAAAATCACCACATCGAACAGTTCGTCGAACTCGACGCGGCGCTCAGCGAACTGGCGCAACACAACGAGCGTCAGGCACGCGTGGTCGAATGCCGCTTTTTCGGCGGACTCACCGATGCGGAAACCGCCGATGCACTCGGCATATCCGTGCGCAGCGTGGCACGCGACTGGGATGCGGCGCGCGCGTGGCTGTCGCGCGATCTCGCCGGCTGACGATGCCGATCGATCCTAATTTCCTGCAACCCGGCGGTGCGTTCGCGTCGCCCGTATTTCAGCGCGCGATGCAACGTTTCGAGATGAAGGAGTGCGAGCCAGGTACGCGCATCGGTCCGTATCGCGTTGTGCGAACGCTGGGCAGCGGCGGCATGGGCGTGGTGTACGTGGCCGAACGCGCCGACGGCGAGTTCGAGCAAACTGTCGCGCTGAAACTCGTCCGGCCCGACGCGGATTCGCCGCTCGCGCAGGATTTGCTTCGCCGCGAGCGGCAGATTCTCGCCAACCTTGAACATCCCGGCATCGCGCGATTGATCGATGGCGGCCGCACTGCCGATGGCGCGTTCTGGTTCGCGCTCGAATTCGTCGACGGAACGCGCATCGACGAATTCTGCGAAGCGCACGCGCTGCCGCTGATCGATCGACTGCAACTGTTCGCGCGGGTGTGCGGCATCGTGCAGTTCGCGCACGGCCGGCTGCTCGTGCATCGCGATATCAAGCCGGCGAACATTCTCGTCAGCGGCGACGGCGCGATTCGTCTGCTGGATTTCGGCATTGCGGCGCTGCTGACTCAGGACGTCAGTGCCGCTGCCGTGATGCAGGCATCGACGCCCGGTTACGCCAGTCCCGAGCAGCAACGCGGCGAGACGATCACGACGTCGTCGGACATTTATCAACTCGGCGTATTGCTGCGGCGGCTGACCGGCGCCGCGCCGCCGGCGCCGCTCGAGGCTGTCATCTGCAGGGCAACGTCGCAATTGCCGGCGGATCGTTATTCGACGGCCGAAGAACTTTCGTCCGACGTAACGCGCTTCGTCGATCTACGCCCCGTGCATGCGTATGCGGGCGGCACGTCGTATCGCGCGAACCTGTATGCGCGGCGGCATCGCTGGGCGCTTGCAGCCGCTGCAGTAATTGCGATCGCATTTTTTGCGATGGTGCTGCACTTCACGTTGCGCGTGCGCGCCGAACGCGATGCCGCGCGCGCGCAAGCCGAACGCGCGACGCAGGTTTCGCAATTCCTCGTTGACATGTTCTCAGTCGCCGATCCAGACGTGAATCGCGGCGACAAGCTCACCGCAACTGAAATCCTCGACAGGGGCGCGAAAAAACTCGACCGCTCGCTGGCTGCGCAGCCGCTGCTGCGAGGCAATCTCGCCGAAGTGATCGGTCGGGTATACATGAATCTCGGCGATTACCCGCGTGCCGAACCTCTGTTGCGGCAAGCCGTGGAATTAACGAAGAACGACGCATCCATCCCGATCGCGGAACGCGCGAAGACGATCGGCATGTACGCGTTCGTCGAGCAGAAGCTGAGCAAGCTCGGCGAAGCCGCGCGTCTCATCGGCGAAGCCGATGTCTTGCTGCAAGGTCAGGAAGATCGCGACTCGAAATTGCAGCGCGCGACATTGCTCGATCAGCGTGGACTCGTGCTCAAGCATAAAGGCGATCTGGCAGCGTCGCTTGCGAGCAGTCAGGAAGCGCTGCGATTGGCCAGGCAGGTGGGCGAGGCCAAGCGCATCGCCGTGGTCGAGAATCATCTGGGCCTTCTGTTGTATACGATGGATCGTTTCGCGGACGCGCGGGCGGCGTACGAAGACGCGCTCGACATCGACCGCGAATCCTTCGGCGAATCGCACGAGATGACGGTCGACGCCGAAGAGAATCTCGCGCTCACGCTGTCGGCGCAGCGCAAGTTCGACGCGGCGCTCGATCTCATGCAGCGGGCGCTGGCGAACGAAACCAAACTGGTCGGCGCCGACAGTTCCGAAACCGCCGACGGCCTGCAGATGCTCGGCAATATCTACATGGATGCCGGTCGTCCTATCGATGCGCTGCCGCTGTACGAACGTGCAAAGGACCTGCAGGTAAAAGCGCTCGGTGCGCGCAACGAGCAGGTGGCGAACGTGCTGGGCGACATCGGCGCCGCCTGCGCACAGCTTCGACAATACGACAAGGCCAGGTCCGCGCTTGCCGATTCGATTGCGATGCGGCGCGAGTTCGAGTCGCAGGAGAATTTCGAGATCGCGAACGAGGAAGCGCAGTTGGCATTCGTCGAATTCAGGCTCGGCGATGCGGCCAATGCGGAAACGCTTGCGGCGCGCGCGTTGACGAAACTGCGCGGCGATCTGGCGGAGACGCACGCTTACGTCGTCGATGCGAAAGCGACGCTGGGACAGATTCTCGCGAGCGACGGCAAGATCGACCAGGCGCGCCCGCTGCTCGAACAGGCGATGCAAAGCTATCGCGACAAGGATCAGCTCGACAGCGCGGAGGCGCGCGAGACCGCGCGCGTGCTGGGCGAGTTGTCGCCGCCCACAGCCTCCAAGTGATCAGCGCTTCACGCGCGCCGCTTTCTTCGCCGCAGCTTTTTTTGCGGCCGGGCGTTTTGCTTTCGCGCCGACCGACAGCGTCACCCACGTGGGCGCGTGATCGCTCGCGCTTTGCTGATCGCGCACCCATCGGTCGACGTTCGCGTCGCGCAGATGCGGCGCGAGCACTTTGTTGAGCAGCAGATGATCGATGCGCAAACCCGCGTTGCGTTTCCAGTGATTGCGGAAATAATCCCAGAACGTAAAGATTTTCTCGTCCGGATGAAGATGACGGATCGAATCGATCCATCCCTGTTTCAACAGGCGTTCGTAGCACGCGCGGGTTTCGGGTTGCAGCAAGGCATCCTTGCGCCAGTGCGTCGGATCATAGATGTCGAAATCGGTGGGCACGACATTGAAATCGCCGGCGAGAATGACCGGCTGCGCGCTTGAATACAGTCTCTTCGCGTGCGCGATCAATCGCTCGAACCACGCGAGTTTGTAGTCGAATTTCGGGCCGGGCTGCGGATTGCCATTGGGCAGGTACAAACATGCGACGACGATTCCGCCGATCTCCGCTTCAAGGTAGCGGCTTTGCGCGTCGTCGTCCGCGCCGGGCAATTTGCGCGTTCGTTCGATGGGTTCGCTTCCCCGCGCGAGAATCGCAACGCCGTTCCAGGAAAGCTGGCCGGCCCATTTCACACCGTAGCCCAACGCGCGAATCTCCGCGGCGGGGAACGCCGAATCGATCGCTTTAAGTTCTTGAAGACAAACGATATCCGGCGTTTCGCGTTGGAGCCATTCGAGCAAACGCGGCAGACGTGCGCGAATGCCATTGATGTTATACGTGGCAACCTTTACTGTCGTCATGTCCGTGGCTTATGTCATTCAACCAGGAGCATGTTATGACGAAATTGGAGAAGGCGATTCGACGCGAGCTGGTCATCAAGGATATTACCTACACGGTAGTGATCGATCCGACCGGACTCAAGCTCACCGAGAAGGGCCGCCGCAAGGGTATCGAATTGAAGTGGACGGATATCGTGAGCGGCGACGCCGGCATCGCGGCCGCGCTGCAGGGTTCCGCTCAATAATCGTCTTTTCGCGCGCGTTCCAGACGCGTCGCGCGCGGATCTCATCGCGCGCCAGATCCGTCGTGATCCGGCGCGGCGTCCTTGCCGACGCTCGCTGACAAGCGTCCCATAAACGTCATCGTCGTTTGTTCTATTTCGACGCAGCTGCCGGAATGTCATCGACCACGCGCCCCGTCACGTGCACGGTGCGTTCCTCGTTTTCGTCGAATTTCGCTTCGCCGATCAGCATGTAGATCGGCCGGAGCGCAGCGGTGTGCTGGCAAATGATGCGGAAGCAGGCGAGCAGCGGGCCGGCCAGCAGAATGCCGATGATTCCCCACAGCGTTCCCCAGATCAGCAGCCACACGAATACGACGACCGGATTCACGGCAAGGCGGCGGCCGATGATCGTCGGCGTGACGAGCTGGCCTTCGATGAATGCCAGCGCGAGAAACGCGGCGGGAACCGCGATGGCATGTCCGAGATTGTTGAACGTGGAGAATCCCACCGTCGCCAGCACGATGGCGCTGATGCTCGCGCCGACGTACGGCGCGAAGTTGAAGAGAAACACCATGGCGCCCCACAAAACCGCGTTGGGCACCTGCAGAAACGCCATCGCGATGGCTGTGGCGCAACCGAGTCCGAAGTTGATCATTGTGATCGTCTGCAGATAACGCGATATCTCGCGCTGGATGTCGCGCGCGATGTTCACGACGATTTTCTTTTCCGTCATGCCGGGCGCGATCTCGACGAGCCGCCGCAGAAAGTTGTCGCCGGACGACAAAAAGAAATACAGCAGCAGGATCGTCGCTGCTATCTGCTCGAGTACGCGCGGCGTTCCCGCTGCGAGCGTATTGAGCGGGTTCGATCCGTCCTTGACGACGACTTGTTGCTGGTTGCCGTTGGAGGATGCCGCGAGATCGGTAAGGCTTTGCGTGGCCTTTTGGGCTTCCTGCATGGGCGCCCGGAAATCCTTGAAGCGCTGCGACACCGAGTGGATCGCCGCGGGCGCGTTGGCCATCCAGTCTTTGGCCGGTTGTGCGAGAGCGTACAACGCGCCGACGAAAATCGCGATGATCGCCAACACGACGAGACCGCTCGCCAATGCGCGTGGCAGCCGCAACCGTTGCATCGCGCTGACCAACGGCGAAAACAGCAATGAGAACAGCAGCGCCAGCATGATCGTGCCGATGACTTCCTGCGCCATATAGCACGCCGCGACGACGGCGAGAACGGACAACAAAACCAGGCATCGCGAGATCGTCGCCATGCGCACCGCCAGCGGCCGCACCGGCTTTACGACAGTGGGCAAAATCGCTCGATTTTGTTCGGACACGGCGACGCTCTCCTTTGCGTTCCGCACAGCGTTTAACTCAACATCACTTTACCGCGCCTGACTTCGCTGCGATCCCATAAAATCCGTTCGTTCCGAAAACGCCGTTGTGCCGTTTTGGTACATGCATTATGCAACCGGGCGCGCTGCTCGAATACATAGGTTTCAAATTGCAGGGCGTACTTGCAGGGTTTAAAACCGGATGCGTGAAGCGGCATATTTAATGCTGCACTACGTCCGTTCGATGGAAACAACAGGAGAGTCAACTATGCGGACGAACTCGATAGCGATAGCACTTATCGCGGCCCTTGGCGTCGCCACGACGGGCCATGCACAAACCGATAAGAACAATCCGAACGATCCGGCCAGGCAAGATCCGCTGACGATGCAGGGATCCGCGCCGGAAGAATGGACGCAGGCGAAAGGTAACGAAAAAGGATATCTGACGATGCAGGATGCGCAGCCGAATAGCTGGCTCGCGCAGAACTTCAAGTCATGCGACAAGAACGGCGACGGCAAGGTGACGCAGGACGAATATACGAAGTGCGAGAAGCAGAAGACACACTAGCCGTAGCCGGCGTGGAAAACTTGCGACGAACGCCGCGTTCTGGAGACGCCGGAATACTCGCGGCGTTTATTTCTGGATAGACGATGGGAATCGCGGGCGCGGGACGCAATGTCCCGCGCCGCGATGACGCATTACGCTGCGTTGACGTTTTCGGCTTGCAGACCTTTCTGGCCCTGCGTCACTTCGAAGGAGACGCGCTGGCCTTCCTGAAGCGTACGAAAACCCGATCCGCTGATCGCGCGGAAATGCACGAACACATCCGGACCGCTATCGCGCGCGATGAATCCGAAACCCTTTGCATCATTGAACCACTTTACGGTGCCGATCTGACGATCAGACATACAAAACTCCTAAATATAGATTTGGTGTAGCTACGAGATCACGACTGATCATGGGAAGTGCAAACCAAGGAGGGGATTAAGCGCGAGGAATCGCGAATGATCGAATCAAAGACTGCACGAGCCCAGTTCAGTGCTTCCAGATTACCACGAATTCAGTGCGACGTGTACTCTTAGAATGAATTCGTCGTGCAGACCCTCGAAATAACGGCCGGACCCGCATCTGGCCTCATCCCGGGTCGCTTCACGGCCAGGATCAAGCAGTATCCGTCACCGAGGTAGCCGCCGTCGTCGGAATTCGCACGTCGATCGAATGTGCTTTTCCGTCATTCGACAGAGGGATGCCGCCATTCGGCCGCACGGCACCGTCGACCGTCACTCGCGTGCCCGTCCGGACCGATTCGTCGCGTGAGACCGATATCGTGTAAACCGATTCACCGACAGTGTATTTCGCCGTGTATTCGTTCCAGTTCGTGGGCAGGCACGGCGCGACGCCGAGCGTGTCGCCCGTGCGCGTGATGCCCAGCACGGATTCGACGATCAGTCGGTAAAGCCATCCGGCGGATCCTGTGTACCACGTCCATCCTCCGCGGCCCGTGTGCGGCGCGACCGCGTAAACATCCGCGGCGACGACGTACGGTTCCACTTTGTAGACGTGCGCCGCGTCGCGCGAACGCGAATGTTCGATGGGAAGGACCATGTCCAGCAATTCGTAGGCGCGCTCGGCGTCGTTCAATTCCGCAAAGGCCATCGCCGCCCACACGGCGGCGTGTGTGTACTGTCCGCCGTTTTCACGCACGCCCGGAACGTAGCCTTGGATGTAGCCGGGGCTCGGATCAGATGTGTCGAACGGCGGTTCGAGCAGCTTGATGATCTTGTGTTCGCGGTCGACCAGATGTTCACTCAGCGAATTCATGGCAATACGCGCGCGCGCCGGATCGCCCGCCGTCGACAGCACCGACCAACTCTGCGCGATCGAATCGATCTTGCACTCCATATTCGTCGACGTGCCCAGCGGCGATCCGTCGTCGAAGTACGCGCGCCGATACCAGGCGCCGTCCCACGCGTTTTGTTCCAGACGGCCGCGCAACGATTCGCTTTCCGATTTGCACTGCGCGGCGAACTCAGCGTCGCCGCGATGCGTGGCGATGTCGACGAAACGCCGCAGCACGTCGAACAGGAAGAATCCGAGCCACACGCTTTCGCCCTTGCCCTTGCTGCCCACTTCGTTCATGCCGTCGTTCCAGTCGCAGCTGCCGATGAGCGGCAAACCGTGCGTTCCGAAATTCAGACCATGCTTTATGGCGAGGACGCAGTGTTCGTAAACGTCCGCATTCTCTTGCGATTGCGCCGGCAAGTCGTAATACGATTCCTCGCTGGCGGCAACCGGACGTCCTTCGAGAAACGCGCTGCGCTCTTTCAGGATTTCGTCGTCGCCCGTGCACGTGATGTAGCGCCATACGGCCAACGGCAGCCAGAGATAATCGTCGGAGCAATGCGTGCGCACGCCGCGGCCCGACGGCGGATGCCACCAATGCTGCACGTCGCCTTCCTTGAACTGGCGCGACGCGGCGCGCAGGATTTGTTCGCGCAGCAAATGCGGCTGTGCGTGCACCAATGCCATCGCGTCCTGCAACTGATCGCGGAATCCGAACGCGCCGCCGGACTGGTAAAAACCGCTGCGTCCCCACAATCGGCAGCCGATCGTCTGATACAAGAGCCAACCGTTCGCCATCGTGTTGAGCGCCGCATTCGGCGTTTGAACCTGCACGATGCCGAGCGTGCGTTTCCAGTAATCGCGCACCGTCTCGAATGCGGCGCTCGCCGAACCGGATTTTCTAAATTGCGTAACCAGCTTGCTTGCGTTGTCCGAACCCTCGCAGGCGCCGACGCGGAAAATGACGTCGCGCGATTGTCCCGCCTCCAGCTCCATCGGCACCTGCAACGCGGCGCACGGATCCATCCCCGCGCCGGTTCTTCCCGACAGCCGCGTGCGCGACATCGCCGCGGGGCGGCGCAAATTTCCGTTGCGGCCGATGAATTCGCCGCGGTCGCACGTCAATGTGCGCTTGGCATCGTCGACGTCGAAGAACGCCACGTAATTTGCGAATTCCGGATTGAACGCATTGCGCGCGAACAAGGCGCCGCCGTTCGGATCGATTTCGGTGACGACGTGCATCGCCGATTTCGGACGCACATCGCCGAGTACCCATTCGATGTAACCCGTCAACGACAATTGCCGCGTGCGATTGGATACGTTGCGGACTTTTATCACCGTGAATTTCACCGGCGCATCGAGCGCCACGTAAATCCACACTTCCGTCTTGATTCCGTCTTCCACATGCTCGAAAGCGCTGTAGCCGAAACCGTGCCGCGCGATATACGGCGTTTCGCCGCAGCACGGCAGCGGCGTGGGCGACCAATAGCGGCCCGACTCGTCGTCGCGCACATAAAACACTTCGCCGTTCGCGTCGCTGACCGGATCGTTGCTCCATGGCGTGAGCCGGAATTCGTGCGCATTTTCGGCCCACGTATAAACGCTGCCGCTTTCGGAAACGACAGTGCCGAACGTCGGATTCGCGATGACGTTCGCCCACGGCACGGGCGTCTGCGATTCGCGCGAGACCGTGACGACATATTCGCGCCCGCTCGCGCTGAAACCGCCGGTGTCGTTGCCGAGGAGCAGATCGCGTTGCGGCAACGGCGCATCGGCCGGCTGCTTCGGTTCGCTTCGGTTCGGATCGCTTCGATTAGGATCGCTTCGATTAGGAACCAGGCGCGGAATGAGCGGCTCGATCGGATCGCGCCGTTTCACCTGTTCGCTCAACGAACCGCGCGCGTCAGTGATGATGGCGCGCGACACGGCGAGCAGCAGCACACGGTCTTCCGCAGCGATCTGTTCGGACGGCCGCACGAAAATGCCGCCTGGACGATCGATCACGTTGCTTTGTGCGACGGCGGCGATCAATCCGAGAATCTGGTCTTGCAAGGCCTGCCGATAACCGCCGCGGTCGTCGTTCCAGATCACGAGATCGACGGCAAGACCTTTCGTGCGCCAGTACGTGTGCGCCTGTACGAGGTGACGCACCAGTTCGATGTTCGCGGCGTCCTTGATTTGCAGCAGCACGATCGGCAGATCGCCGGAAATCGAATACGCCCACAACCCGGGTTGTCCGCGCGCATTGCTCGCGATCACATCCGGATCGGCGCGCAGCGACGGGTTCGCGTAGATGACGCGGCCCGCGAGCCGTCCGTACAGTTGCGCGTCGGCATCGCTTACGTTGATCTGGCGCAGCGCCACCTGACTGTGCGTGCGCGCCAGATCGAAAACGCGATCGCCCAGATGACTGTCCTGATATTTTTCCGCGAGCGCGAGAACCGCGTCGCGCGTGTCGCCCACGCCCGTCACCATATCGAGGCTTGCCGACTGGTCCGGTTCGAGAACGAAACGATGGCGGATCGCCACGATAGGTTCGAGCACCGCGCCTTGTGTTCCGGACAATGTCGATGCCGCATCCATGGCCGCCGGATTGGCCAGTGTGTTGCCGCGTCCGATGAAGCGCATGCGATCGGTTTCGAACGTGGTCTCGACGCTTTCCACGCCGTTGAGCGCAAACAGATGCAGCATGCGCGGCCAGTGTTCGGAATCCGAGCGCGGCCGGCGCGAGCACAGGATGGCCGGTCGTCCGTCGAG
Organism: Rudaea sp.; assembly: GCA_036267795.1. Taxonomy (GTDB): domain Bacteria; phylum Pseudomonadota; class Gammaproteobacteria; order Xanthomonadales; family Rhodanobacteraceae; genus Rudaea. The sequence continues at coordinate 12,543 of DATAVJ010000172.1, read as the reverse complement.
AATTTCGGTCTCGACGAAAAGATTGTTGAACACGCGATGCATGTCGTCGGCGACCGGCGGGCCGAGTACGACTTCGGCATAGCTCGTCACTTCGATCGTTCGGCGTGCGAGCGAGTGGTTCGTGATGCGCACGCGGCGCAATTCGATGTCGTCTTCCGGCGACACGGCGATTTCCGTATACGTTTGTATGTCGCCGTCGCGCCGATTGAATTCGACGCGCGGTTCGCTGAAGGTGGCTTGATAACTGCTCGCCGCGGCCAGCGTCGGCTGCAGCGTGTTCGACCAGAACTTGCCGCTGGCCACGTCGCGCACGTAGCAGAACATGCCCCAGTTGTCGCACGTGCTGTCTTCGCGCCAGCGCGTGACGCTCAAATTGTTCCAGCGGCTGTAGCCGCCGCCCGCGTTGGTCAGCATGACGTGGTAGCGGCCGTTCGACAGCATCTGCACGCCCGGCACGCCGGTCGTCGCGTCGGTGAATACGCGGACGGGCAGTTCGTCGACGGCGGAAATTGATCGTGTATTCATCAGTTCCGTATGCTCCGAGAACGCCGCATTCTTGCGCGGAACGCGCTCTTGCAGAAGCGGCAATGTCGCCTGCACCATCGGTTCGGCGACGAAGCGGCGCTGCATGGGCCTGTCCAGCGCCGTTTCGGCGATCGCGACCAGGCTCATGCCTTGATGGTGCGCCATGAACGAGCGGATGACGCAGCGTGCTTCAGCGGCGAGCAGTCGGCTCGGCGTGTAATCGACGGCTTCGAAGAATCCGAAATCGCCGATCAGGTTCAGCGCGGCGAGTGCGCGCAAATTCTGTGTTGCTTCCTCGGGCGCAACCAGGAGCGCCAGCACTGTTGCATAGGGTGCGATCACGAGATCGTCGGCGAGTCCGCGCTTGAGTCCGAGACCGGGCACGCCGAATGCGCGATATTGATAATTCTGCGCCGCATCGACGGCGTTGTAGCCCGACTCGGAGATTCCCCACGGCACGCCGCGCTGCCGGCCGTACTCGATTTGTCGCCGCACGACGGCGTCGTCGGTTTGGTCGAGCAGGGTCTCCTTGTAGCTCGGCATGACGATCAGCGGCATCAGATACTCGAACATCGAACCGGCCCAGGACAAAAGCGCCGTGTCGCGGCCGCGCTGCGTGAGCAATCGGCCCAGCGAGAACCAGGCTTCTTGCGGCACCTGACCGATCGCGATGGCGACGAAAATTCCCAAACGCGTTTCTGTTGCGAGCAAATCGTAATAGCTCGCATCGCGGCGGCGATCGATGACGTTGTATCCGATCGTGAACAGATGACGCTCGTCGTCATAGAGGAAACGGAAATCCATTTGCGCGAGATCGTGCGCCTGTTGCGCGCGCTGTTCCAACGCGGCAAGCCGGGCATGTACGCATCGGCTTGCCTCGCCTGCGAATCGTTCGAATTCGTCGCGCTGCTCGGGTGACGACGAAATAGTCGCGATCAATTCCGGCATCGCGCGAAGCGCAGGGATGGGGCACGTCGCAGCGACGCCGTTGAAGAGGGGCGGCGACGACAACCACGGACACAAACACGTCAACTCGTCGCGCGCGTCCTGACATTGATCGCGCAAACGGCGCACCCAAACACCCGTTGCGGATTTTTCGTCGACACTCGGCAAGGCGTTTGCGGCGCCGGCCAGCGATGTCAACGCAGTATTCAATGCGCCCAATGTCGACGGACGATCGTCGAGCATCACGTCCAACATATTCCGAAACGCGGCGACCGCAGTTCGCTGTGCGGCATCCGCAACTTCTTCGAAAACCGACAACGTATCGTTCAATCCGTCGAAGAACTGCGGTCCGACGATCGGTTGCTCGGCAAGTTCGCGCAATCCGTATTGCAGCGTGTACAGATGCGCGCAGAGATTGCCGCTGTCCACCGTCGAGACGTACATGGGCGGCATCGGTTTCAGCGTTTGCGTGTCGTACCAGTTGAAGAAATGACCGTGTTCGCGATCGAGCTTCTGCATCGTGTCCATCGTGTTGCTGCAGCGTTCGAGCGCTTTACCCGCGGTGAGATAGCCGAGATCGTACGCGGACAGATTGGCGAGCAATGCCAGTCCGATATTGGTCGGCGACGTGCGGTGCGCGATGACGGTGCTCGGAAACTGCTGAATGTTGTCGGGCGGAAGCCAGTGTTCCGCGGCGGACACGAGTTCTTCGAAAAACGCCCAGGTGCGCCGTGCGATGCCGCGCACGAAGAGTGTGTCTACGGCGCTCAACGACACCGTGCGCGAGACGAGCGGACGGCTTAGCCAATACGTGATCAGCGGCGCCGTGATCCACAACGCCATCACGGGCGCGGCAACCAACAGCGCGATGGGGCGCGCGTAAATCAAATAGGCCCACGTGGCGAACGCAAGCACCCACGACGGCCACAACGTGACGATGGATTCGATCAACGACGGCCGTTCGGCGCGGTTCACGTCGCTCGACGGTGTCCACTGCAGCAAATGACGATGCGTGATCAGCATGCGCGCGAGCGTGCGGACGATCGCATCGAGGCTCACATACGTTTCGTAGGGCAGACACGCGAGCGTGAACAGCACATTTCCGAAGCGCCGTGCGGCGTCGCGCACGGTGTTGTGGATATGGTGGTGGAGCACCAATTCGTCGGGCTTGCGCGACAGATCGAAAAGACTGGCGCCGACGGCGGGAATGAAACTCACGCCGAGCACGACGGCGGTCCAGAACCAGGGCGACGGCAATACCGCCCAACCCATGATGAGCAAACACGTCAACGTGGGCGGCACAAGACTGCGGCGCAGGTTGTCGAACACTTTCCAGCGCGACAAGGGCGACAGTGGATTTGCGGCGCGCCGTCCATCGAGGCCGGGCACGCGCGGCATGATCCAGCGGGCGATCTGCCAATCGCCGCGAATCCAGCGATGGCGTCGACGGACGTCCGACCGGTACGTCGACGGATAATCCTCGATCAACTCGACGTCGCTCAACAATCCCGAACGTGCGTAGCAACCTTCGAGCAAGTCGTGGCTCAAGATCGCGTTGTCGGGCAAGCGTTCTTTAAGCGCACGCTCGAAAGCGTCGACATCGTAGATGCCCTTGCCGATGAACGAGCCTTCGCGAAACGCATCCTGGTAAGTGTCCGACACCGCGCGCGTGTACGGATCGATGCCCGCATCGCCGCCGTGCAACCGCGCGTACAGCGAGCGCTGCGTGCTGCTGAGACTAACGCCGACGCGCGGTTGCAGAATGCCGTAGCCGCCAATGACACGTTTGGCATCGGCGTCGAAACGCGGCTGATTGAGCGGATGCGCCATTGCCTCGACGAGCGCACGCGCCGAATTGCGCGGCAACTGCGTGTCGGAATCCAGCGTGATGACATAGCGTGTGGAACGCAGCGCATCGATATTGCCGACGATCCTGGAAAATGCAGTCGCATCGCCGCCTTGCAGCAACGTGTTCAAATCGCGCAGCTTGCCGCGCTTGCGTTCCACGCCCATCCACACCCGTTCCTGCGGATTCCATCGGCGCGGCCGATGCAGCAGATAAAAAATCGACGCCGAATTCGTCCCGTATTTGTCGTTGAGCCGCCGGATTCCCGATTCGGCAATCTGCAAAATTTCGTCGTCGCCGGACAATATTTCCCGAGCCGCGTCGCTGAAGTCCGTGAGCAGCGCGAAGCGGATGTTTTCGTCGCGATTGGCGAGGAAACGCACTTCGAGCGCGTCGACCAGCGTGTCCACGGCGTCCGCGTCGCTCATGATCGTCGGCACGACGACCAGGGTTCGGCATGAGGCGGGCACACCGGTTTCGAACTCCATCTTCGGCAGCCGGTGCGGCGGCGCGACCATCATCGCGAGACGATTGACCAGCGCGACGGCGAACTGGCTCGCACAAAACATCGAGAGTACGGCGACGGCGCCGATGAGCCAGCCATGCACGCCGTCGACATGCGCTTTGTAGACGGCGCAGAATGTACCGATAGCCGTCACCAGCAAGATCGATTCGAGATACGTCGCCACGCGAGCGCGCGTGTCGCGCCAGTTGCGCCGCAACGAGAACGTGACGTGCAGCGCCGATTCGAGTCGGTCGATACCGTCGTCGATCAGGTAATACCCGACGTGTGCCGCGTGCGACGCAGGCGATTGCGTGTGCTGTTCGGTCGCCAGCCGAAGCGTCGTTCCTGCGATGTCGGTTTCGGACAGCTTGCGCGACTTGGCGATTTTTTCGATGACATGTCGATAACGGTCGCGTGTCGCAAAATCCATTTGTGGATAAATTCCCGCCGGATCCTTGCGCAGGATTTCGTCGACCGTGCTCAGCGACTCGACGAACACGCGCCAATCGGTCATCAAGATAAGACGCAAACTGCCGATGGTGTTGCTGATCGACACCTGGTCGGCAGCCTGTTGCTGGTTTTCCGCCTGAACGAGTTGCGCCACGGAAAGCCCGGATTCCGCCAGCGTCTGCTCGATCCACGTCAAAGGCAGCGTCAGCGTCGGGCCTTGTCCCTGCAGGCGGCGCGCGAATTCCGCGACGAACGCGCTGACCAGCGGCGGGTTCGAGCGCGCCATGTCCGCGATGACGAGAATCAGGTCTTTCGGATTTTCGGCGGCGACCGTGGCGATTTGATCGACCCAGACATCGGCGATGTTGCGGTCGCGGCGATCTGCGCCGACGCGCGCGGCGACACGGCGCAGATTCTCGATGAGCGCCAGCCGCAACATGATCGGAATGGCCCACAGCTCGCCGAGCGAAAGCGTCGTCGTGCGCTGATATGCGGCGACGAAGCGTGTGAGGTTTTCGACGCCGAAGCGGCCGTCGCCGTGCGCGATGGCTTGCAGCGCGATGTCGTACACGCGGGGAAACCCGGCCGTTGCGCCGGTCGACAGGCGCGGCAGTTGCCAGCTATAGCGTTTCGGCAAATGCGTCTGTGCGAGCCGTATCTGTTCTTCGATCAAATAAAAATTGTCGAGCAGCCATTCGCCGGCCGGCGTTATCGGGCGATCCGTATTGACGGCCTGCATGAGCAGACCGCAAACGTGGACGAGCAGCCGGCGGTTTTCGGCCAGGCGCGGCAGCAACAAATCCGATCCGCCGAGCGTCGGAATGCTGTGCTGTTGGCCGAGCGTTTCGCCGTATTGTTCGAGCTGATCGCCGCTGAACAATTCCGATCGCAGCGGCTGTTCTTCGGCCGTAAGCTCGCCGCTGAAATCGGTTTCGCGGCGTGGTCCCAACATCCGTATCAAGTTTCTGAGCGGCACCCGCAAAAGACTACACGAATGCTCTTCGACAGTCTCGATTTGGCCATCGCGGGACCGCGCGCGTTCTTGCGGCCGTTCATCGTGCGTCGCGGCGCGCGGTATAGACTCCACCGCGGCGCGCAAGGACGCGTTCGCAACAGGGAGCAGTTATGAAACGTGGGTCGTCGCACGCGAAGGCTTCGTCCGGTTTGCGTCATCGCATGGGTGCGCGTCTGCGCAATCCGTCGATCTGGGAATGCCTGGGGCCCGGCCTGATCACCGGTGCCGCGGACGACGATCCGAGCGGAATCGCCACGTATTCGCAAACCGGCGCGCGCTTCGGCTTCGCCACGCTGTGGACGTTGTGGCTAACCTATCCGCTGATGGTGGCCATGCAATACGTCAGCGCGCTGATCGGGCGCGTCACGGGCGAAGGGCTGGCTGCGAATATCCGCAAGCATTATCCGAAGCCTGTGCTGTACGGCATCGTGCTGCTGCTGTTTATCGCGAACACCATCAATCTGGGCGCCGACCTGGGCGCGATGGGCGAATCGATGACGCTGATCCTCGGCGGTGAACCGTTTGTGTGGACGGTGATCATCGCCATCATCGCGCTGACGTTGCTGATCGTGCTCAAGTTTCGCTCGTATGCGCGCATCCTCAAATATCTGACGCTGTCGCTGTTCGCGTATGCGGGCGTGCTGTTTCTGATTCACGTGCCGTGGGCGGAGGTGTTGACGTCATTGGTGATGCCGAAGGCGGAATTGTCGCGCGACTATCTGACGGCGATCGTCGCTATTTTCGGCACGACGATCAGCCCGTATCTTTTCTTCTGGCAGGCTTCGCACGAAGTGGAGCAACAACGCGGCGCGCGCGACGAACAACCGCTGCAGAAGGCGCCGTCGCAGGGGCGCGTGCAATTGCGCCGAGTAAAGTGGGATACGTTGATCGGCATGGCGATATCGAATCTGGTCGCGTTCTGCATCATGCTGACGGCGGCGACGGTGTTGCATGCCCACGGCAAAACGCAAATCGATTCCGCGGCCGAAGCGGCGCAAGCATTGAAACCCATCGCGGGCGATCTGTCGTTCTTTCTATTCGCCGCAGGAATCGTCGGCACGGGCATGCTGGCGATTCCGACGCTGGCCGGTTCGGCGGCTTATGCCGTCGCCGAAACGTTCCGATGGCCGAAGGGTCTGGACAAACACCTGTTTCAGGCGAGCGGCTTTTATGGGACGGTCGCGCTCGGCACGATTCTCGGCGTCGTCTTCACCGCGATTGCGGTCAATCCGATGAAGGCGTTGTTCTGGAGTGCGGTTCTCAATGGCGTCATCGCCATTCCGCTGATGGTGATTATCATGCTGTTGTCGTCGAAAAAATCGCTCATGAAAACGTTTGTCGCATCGCCTCGCGTTCGAATCGCCGGGTGGGCAGCCACCGTGATCATGTTCGCGGCATTCGTCGGCATGATCGCGACGATGTGAAAATCGGCGACGCGAACGACGTAGGATTTTTCCTACACGACGCCGCGGCAAACAGCCATAGGTTCACTGCTCTCGTTTGCCGACACTGGCGATATCCGGAAGCGTACGCGCGCCACTGATGAAATCGGATGCGCGCCGATGCGTTCGGCAACTTCCCATTGGGAGCATCGCCGTGATCTCGAAGACCGCTCAACGAAATTTCAGCGCATCGCTGCGTCTGTTGAAACAGGCCGAGGCCAGCAGCGTCGCACTGACGCCCGTCGCGCAGTTGCGGACGGAGGAGGAGCTGGCCCGGCGCGCGCGCATCGTGCAGTCGGTGCTCAACGCACGTTCGCTGTTTGCGAATATCCATCGTCGCACCCACGCGCTGAATCAAGCGCTCGAAAGATTCCACGCGCGCAAGCGGCAAATCGATGCGGATACGCCGATGGCGGTCGAGTCGCTGTCGGACTGGGCGCGGCCGAACGTGAAATCCGCATAGCGGGTTTGATCCGCGAATCACGAAACAGTACGAATAATTTCACGAGAATCACGGCTGGTTGGCGTAGACTCTCCCCATCGCGCGATGTCCTTGCGCATGCGGGGGTCCCAGCGATGTCGCAAGTCGAAGACGATGGTGCCGAAGGCGCTCGAACGTCGTGGGCGGTGAAACTCAATCGATACCGCACGCCCAGCATGGCTCGCAGCATTGTCGAGCTGATCATCACGATGGTTCCGTTCGCGCTGATCTGGTATGCGATGTACTGGTCGCTGCTGCATGGCTTTGTCGCTGCCTATCTGCTGCTCGTGCTGCCCGCTGCCGGATTTCTCGTGCGCCTGTTCCTCATCCAGCACGATTGCGGCCACTACGCCTTCTTCGCAAGCCGCCGCGCAAACGATTGGGTCGGACGAATACTCGGGGTCGTCACGCTCACGGCGTACGATCATTGGCGCCGCGCTCATGCGATCCATCACGCGACATCCGGCGATCTGCGTCGGCGCGGCGTTGGCGATGTGGATACGATAACCGTCGCCGAATACCGGGCGCGCTCGCGCTGGACGCGCATGCGCTACCGGTTGTATCGGCATCCGGTTGTGATGTTCGGTATCGGTCCGACATTTATCTTTGTGCTGCAGAACCGCTTGCCGGCGGGATTCATGCGTGTCGGCTGGCGGCCGTGGGTCAGCACGATGGCGACGAACGCGGGTATCGCGGTCGTCGTCGCCGCATTGATCTATGCAATAGGTCTGCGTTATTTCCTGCTTGTGAATGCGCCGATCATGCTGATCGGCGCCACGATCGGCGGTTGGCTGTTCTATGTGCAGCATCAGTTCGCCGATACGTATTGGGAAAACGGCGAGGCATGGAATATCCGCGATGCCGCGCTGGAAGGAAGTTCGCACTACGACCTTCCGCGCGTGCTGAAATGGTTCACGGCGAACATCGGCGTGCATCACGTGCATCATTTGTCCAGCCGCATTCCGTACTACCGGCTACCGCGCGTCCTGCGCGATCATCCGCAATTGCGCACGATGAATCGCCTGACGTTGTGGGAAAGTTTCAAGTGCGTCCGTCTCGTGCTGTGGGACGAAAAAAAACGGCAACTCATTTCGTTCGCACAGTTCAGACGCCAAAACCGATCGCTCGCGACGGTCTAGATCGTCCGCGAGTTCCTTATCTCAGCGACAGGTTTTAACTGGTGGATTTGAGTGGCGGCGGTTCGACGCGGCTTGGCTGCGACGCCGCGAGCGCGCCGGCAAGTACATCGGCGATGGTCGATCGGCGAAAAGGTTTGGACAGCCGCCGCATTCCGTCCGTGGGAACGGTAAGTTCCGCATAACCGCTTGCAAGAATGACCGGTACTTTCGGACGCAGGACAGACGCCGCCTGCGCAAGCTGCACGCCGGTCATGCCGGGCATGGCCTGGTCGCTGACGATGACATCGATGTCTGGCCGCGTCGCCAACAGACTCAGCGCAGCCAATCCGCTGTCGGCTTTCAATACGACGTAACCCAGGTCCTCGACGACCGCAGCCGTGCTTTCCAATACCAAGTCGTCGTCATCGACGATGAGTACCGTGTGCCGGCCTGTCGCGACGGATTCGGCGGTAAGGCCCGGCGCGGGTTCGGAAACCGGAATGTCGGCGGCCTTGCCCGCCGGTAGAATGAGTTCGACGGTGGTGCCCTGACGCGGCTGGCTCATGATGCGAAGTTTGCCGCCGGATTGTTCGGCCAAACCGTGCACCATCGAAAGCCCCAAACCAGTACCTTTGCCGACGCCTTTCGTTGTGAAGAAAGGCTCCGTCGCGCGCGAAAGCGTTTCCGCGTCCATGCCTTCGCCGTGATCGGAGACGGACAGGCACATGTACGCGCCGCGCGGCAATCCGAGAAGATCGTCGTCGCCGACGGCCAACGTGTGTGCCGAAATCCGGATATCGCCGCCGTTCGGCATCGCATCGCGAGCGTTGATCGCCAGGTTGATGATCGCCGCTTCCAACTGGTTGGCGTCGGCGCGGACGGGCGGCAAGTTGTCGGGCAAATCGATGCCGAGAACGACTTCCGGTCCCAGCGATCGATCGAGCAAATCGATCATGCCGCCGATGAGATCGGGCAGCGAGATCGTTTCTATCTTCAATTCCTGACGACGCGCGAACGCGAGCATGCGCTGCGTGAGCGTGCTGCCGCGCGCGGCGCCGTGGAGCGCGTTTTGAAGAAGCGACTTGGCACGGGCATCGTCGGCGGGAAGACGTTTTTCGAGCAATTCCAGACAGCCGGTGATCGCAGTCAGAAGATTATTGAAATCGTGTGCGATGCCGCCGGTGAGTTTTCCGATCGATTCGAGTTTCTGTGTTTGGGCCAGCGCGTGCTGCGCGTTTTCGAGCGCCTCTTGTGCGCGGCGCCGTTCGGAAAGATCGCGCGTCACTTTGGCGAAACCGATGACGTGTCCTTCCGCATCCCGAACCGGATCGACGATCACGTGCGCCCAAAATCGGCTGCCGTCTTTTCTCAGACGCCAGCCTTCCGTTTCGAAACGGCCTTCGGTGGCCGCCGTGCGCAATGTCTTTTTGGGCTGCCCTTGACGCTGATCTTCTTCGGTGTAGAAACGCGAAAAGTGCTCGCCGAGTACCTCGGCGGCTTCATAGCCCTTCAAGCGCCGCGCGCCGGCATTCCAACTGGAGACAAAACCGTCCACGTCGATCATGTAGATCGCGTAGTCGGTGATCGCGTCGATCAGCAAGCGGTAACGCTCGTTTTCCTCGGTGTCGTGAAACGGTCGGATCGATGTTGCCATGCTGCGCAGCTTAACAAGATAAGGCCGTCGTGGCCGATCACATGATAACTCCAGGATGGAGCCGATCGCCTAATCGAAAGCAGGCGGGCTCCGCGCGATGATTGGTGCGGGCGAAAAAAAACCGCGCGGGAGGATGGACCGCGCGGTTTGAAGTACCGATGTATTTCTTTTTAGAACTTGACGGTGACGCTGGCACGATAGAAGCGGCCGACGAGGTCGTACGTGCTGACGTCGGTATTGGCGTTTAGCACGTTGTTCAGGAACAGCAGCGGCGGTTGCTTGTCGAAAATATTGTCGACACCCACTTGCACGAACGTGTTGATCGGCTCGATGTTGTAGCCGAGCGACGCGTTGTGGTACGTCACTGCGCCGTAGTGCAGAACCGCAAACCCCGTACTCTCTCCGACGTAGTTCGCGCATGCGGCCGAGTTCGGCGGAGGCGTGTCGAATTCCGATGCCGAAGGGCCCAGGCACGGGTTCGCGTATCCCACCGTGATGCGACCGATATAACGCGTGGTCCAATTAGCCGTCCACGGACCCATGCTCCAGTCGATCGTTCCCAGGCCACGCACGCGCGCGAAGTTGCCGAAGGTTTTGTCGAAGTGTCCGGCCAGGTGTTGCGTGAAACCCGGTTCCGCCACGTTGTACTTCTCGATGTAGCTGCCGTCCAAACCGAAGCGGAAGTTGCCCCAGTCAGTGGTCGGCAGACGGTAATGAGCACCCACATCGAAGCCTTGGTTGACAAGGTCACCCGCGTTGAAAGGGGCTTCGACAACGAACTTGATGGAGCCATCGGAGGCACGAATGATGTCCGAGCAGATCGCCGTCTGCGTGTTGAAGCAGTCGGTCAGGATCGTCTGCGCGATATTGGGACCGGACACGATCAGGTTGTTGAGCAGGATGCGGTAGTAGTCCGCATTGACCGACAAGCCGGGAATCCATTCCGGATCGTAGACGAAGCCATAGTCGAACGACTTGCCGTTTTCCGGTCCCAATTGGGACGTGCTCAACCCTTTCGCGTTGGCAAAATTCGCACCCATCGTATAGCCCGTGAGCTGCGAGAAGATTTGCTGCGGAACGTTGAAGCCCTTGCATGCCAAGTTGCTCGATACGCCGATAACGCCTGCGCAAGGATCGGTAGCCGTCGGCGCGTCGCCGATCGGGCCGCCAAACAGGTTCGTCGCCGTCGGCGCGCGGAACACTTTCGACACAGTACCGCGCAACAGCAGGTCTTCAATCGGACGATATTCAATCGCTACCTTCCAGTTGTTGGTGCTGCCGAAGTTGGAGTACTTCGAATAACGATCGCCGATGTCGATGTTCAACGAATGCACGAACGGAAGGTCCTTCAGAATCGGAACGAGCACCTCGCCGTAGGCTTCCTTGACGTTGTAGCCGCCTTGTGCCGGCGCCGAACAGATGGAGTTCGGGCCGGGGCAGGTAAACGATGCAACGCCGCCGACGTTGCTGTACGTGTTGAGGATCAGCGGATCTACGTCGCCGCCCACGTATTCCTTGCGGTAGTTGCCGCCCAGTGCCAACTGCACATCGCCGGCCGGCAAACTGAAGAGCGTGCCGTTGGCCGAGGCGGTCCATTCCTTCATCTGATAAAGGACGTTCGCATATGGGGAAATCTTCGCGGCGTCCAGCGCGGCCAGCGTGCTCGGATCGCTCTGGTTGAAGATATCGACTGGCGTGCACGGAGCATTCGCCGCGCCCGGCGCCGATGTGCATTCCAGCTGCGGCACCAGCTGGCTGAAGTTCAGGTAGTTGAGGTTCTGCGTCTCGAGCGTCAGCTTGCCGTAGCTGAAATGCGTATCCCAGTTCCAGCTCGAGTCGCCGAAGGTACCTTTCAGGCCGGCATTGCCGAGTGCGGTTGTGTTGGCGATCTTCAGGCCACGATTGCCGATCGAACTCAAGCGCAAAGCGATGGTGCTGGACGCACCGTTGTCGCCGAAGGTCACGCCGAACGGGTTATAAAACTGATTGGCCGGGATGACGACGCCGTTGCTGGACAAGTCGAACGGATACGGTGCCAGCTGCTGATGCGCCACCATCTTGTGGTACAGCAGTTCCGTGTACGCTTCGACGCTGTCGGTGAGCTTGTAATTGCCCAGCACGAACACGCCGGTACGCTCGTTCGGAATCAAGTCGTAGTTGCCCACGGCCTGAAAGTTGAAGCCGTCGGTCGACGAGTTGTAACAGCGGAAGTCGCCCTGTTTGGGAGGTGTCGTCGTGCCCGGCAATTGATTGCCGGATAACGTGACCTTAGTGCAGCCCAATGCGGTGGCGGCAGGCGAGCCCGCCGGCAGGAAGAACGCACCGCCCGGTGTGCGCGACGAACCACCGTGGGAATTGATGCCGGCGTTGTAGGCGTACTGGGCAACGGCAGAAACATTGCGATTGGCCGCCGAGATCGGGTCCTGCTTGTCGTACTGCAGGCCGAACACGATGCTGCCTTTGTCAGTGGTCTGACCGAAAATGGCATGAATCGCTTTACGCGTGCCGTCGTCGCGGTCAGCTTGACCGTAGTCGACGCCGAACTCAGCGCCTTGATAATTC
>DATAVJ010000171.1:0-3678 GCA_036267795.1 Rudaea sp. | reverse complement strand
CGATGCCCGGTAATCGGTGCAATCGCTCGCGATAGTGCGCGGACGCATTCGCCGGCTCGATCGCATCGCCGCTGAGGAAATAGTCGACGTTCGCCAACCCGCTGGTGGCCGGATGTCCGTACAGCGCGCATTGGATGGGCGCGAGTCGCAACGCCGCGAGCGCCTGGTGCCGCGGATCCATTCCGATTTCCGGATAGACGAGCACGTCGAGTTCCGCGGCGCGAATTTCATTCGCCAAACTGATCACATCGACGCGTGTGTCGACAAACGCATCGACACTCGCAGCGATGGCTGCCGTACTCGCGTCGAGTACTCCGCCGGTGTACCACACGCGCACGTCGAATCGCCGGCGATCGAGTCCTGCGAACATGTTTCCAACGTAGCGCGCGACGGTGTGATCCATCAGATGCGCGCTCACGATGCCGACGCGCGTGCGACTGTGCGACCGAATTTTCCAAGGGCACGGCTCAAGCAACGACGAAGCCGCACCCGACATGACGCGCGTCACCAAATCGCCGAACCGGCATTGCAACTCGGTGTTGTCGCACGGCTGATAGTGCAGGAAAAATGGAGCGACGCTCGACGCGGCATTCAGGGCCGCATCGGTGGCGGCTTTGTTGTCGAGCTTGAGAGCATCGCCAAGCTCGCGCAATCCGGATGCGAACCGTTCGCGTGCCGCATCGATTTCGTCATCGCCGCGATAAATAGCCGGCAGCGACAACGCGTGCAGCCATCGCACGCGCTCGCGCAGGCCGGTCGGCGCGCGCGTGTTTTTCCATATCGATCGCGCAGCGTCGGTATCGCCCGCGTCGTCGAGAACCAACGCGAGTTCCAGCGCGGCGATGGAGTTGTCCTGATCGAGTTGCAATGCGTGACGAAGCGATTCGCCAGCGCTGTCGTTGGCGCGCATTTGCCGCTGTGCCACGCCTAACGTGGCCCAGTTCATGGAACTGTCGGACGCGAGCGCCACCGCGTTGCTCGCCGCTGCGACAGCTTCCGGAAAGCGGCCCGCGTCGATGAGCGAGCGCGCGAGCGAGTTGGCGATCGATGCATCTGCCGGCGATAGTCGGCGTGCGGTTTCGAATGTGGCCGCGGCTTCGGAAAAGCGCTGCGTTCGTGTCAACAAACCACCGAGCATCACCATCGCCTCGACATGATTTGAGCGCAGCGCCAACGTTTGTCGATAACCCTGCTCTGCCGCCATCGGATTGCCGATGGATTCCAACGCACGCGATAGATTGAACGTTGCATCGGCGTAATTCTTGCGAAACCGCAACGCACTCTGGAACGAACGGATGGCATCCAATGGCTTGCCGTCTTCGAGCAACGCTTTGCCGAGATCGTTATGCGCATCCGCAAAATTCGGACGCAATTCGACGCTGGTCCGGAATGCCTTGATCGCAAGTGCGCGGAAGCCAAGGCTGAGATGCACCATGCCCAACGCATGCCATGCGTCGGCATTTTGCGAATCGAGTTTCACCGCTCGCTGAAAATGACTGCGCGCCGACGACGATTCGCCGGCGCGCATGTATTGCAGACCTTTTTGAAATTCCTCCGGCGCCAAGCGCTTCGTGTCTGCGCTCATCGGCTGGCGGAATCGGTCAGTGATCGACGAGCAGGGAATTGACCCTGCGCACGTACGCCGCCGGATCTTCCAGTGCCACGCCTTCTAGCAACTGCGCCTGATCGAGCAACATCAGACCGATTTCGTTTGCGCGATCCGCGTTCTGCTCGCCCTGCAATCGCTGGATCAGCGGATGCGCGGGGTTGATCTCGAGAATCGGCTTGCTGGCAGGAACGGCGTGGCCGGCTTGCTTGAGCAAGCGTTGCATGGCCAGACCCATGTCGTGTTCGTCGAGAACGATGCATACGGGCGATTCCTTCAGGCGCGCGCTCACGCGCACGTCGCGCACGCGATCGCCGAGAATGTCCTTGAGCTTGGCGACGACACCTTCCGCCGATGCTTCGGTTTCCTTCTGTTTCTCGGAATCGGAAATTCCGAGTTTCTCCAGATCGAGATCGCCTTTTGCGACGTTGCGAAGTTTTTTGCCGGCGTATTCGGTGAGATAGCTCGACATCCACTCGTCGATGCGGTCGTACATCAGCAATACTTCGATTCCGTTCGCGGTCAATGCTTCGAGTTGCGGACTGCCTTTTGCCGTTGCGTACCCGTCGGCGGTCAGGTAATAGATAGAGTCCTGATTCGCCGTCATCCGGCCGATGTAGTCGTCGAGCGAAACCGTTTGCGCGGCGCCTTCCGATTTCGTCGACGCGAATCGCAACAGCTTCGCGACGCGGTCTTTGTTGCCGAAATCTTCGGACAGCCCTTCCTTCAATGTCGCGCCGAAAGTCGTCCAGAATGTCGCGAATTTTTCCGGCTCGTCTTTGGCGAGTTTGTCGAGCAAATCGAGCACACGCCGAACGCATGCAGACTTCAATTTTTCGAGGTTGCGGTTCTGCTGCAGCAATTCCCGGCTCACATTGAGCGGCAGATCGTCGGAATCCACGACGCCACGCACGAAACGCAGATACGACGGGAGCAGTTGTTCCGATGCGTCCATGATGAAGACACGTTTGACGTACAGCTTCAGGCCTTTGCGCTCGTCGCGCGCGCCCATCATCAAGTCGAAAGGCGCTTGCGAGGGAACATACAACAACGACGTGAAGTTCTGATTTCCTTCGACACGGTTATGCGTCCACGCGAGCGCATCGTTGAAATCGTGTGCGATATGCTTGTAGAAATTCTGGTATTCCTCGTCCGTGAGTTCGCTCTTCGGTCGCGTCCACAGCGCGGAGGCCTGATTGACGATTTCCCATTCGTCCGTCGGTTTGCCGTCTTTTTCTTTCTGCATCCGGATCGGGAATCCGATGTGATCGGAATAGCGCGCGACAAGGCTGCGCAATGTCCAGCTTTGCAGAAACTCGGTTTCTTCCGCCTTCAAATGCAGCGTGACGGCGGTGCCGCGGCAAGCGGCTTCATCGGTTTCGAGTGTGTACTCGCCTGCCCCGCTGGATTCCCAACGGATGCCTTCGCCCGCATCCGCGCCGACGCGGCGCGTGACCAGCGTGACCTTGTCGGCAACCACGAACGCCGAATAAAAACCGACGCCGAACTGGCCGATCAAGTTCGCGTCCGCTTTCTGATCGGCGCTGAGCGCCTCAAGGAATTTGCGCGTGCCGGAACTGGCGATGGTGCCGATGTTGGCGATGACTTCATCGCGCGACATACCGATGCCGTTGTCGCGGATGGTGATCGTCTTGGCGTCGGCATCGACGCTGATATCGACGTGAAAATCCGTATCGCCGGCGAGAAGCTCGGGCTTGGCGATCGCTTCGAAGCGCAGTTTGTCGCACGCGTCTGCAGCATTGGAAATGAGTTCGCGCAGGAAAATTTCCTTGTGCGAATAAAGCGAGTGCGTGACCAGGCGCAATACCTGATCGACTTCGGCGGTAAATTTGTGGGTCTGCGTGTCGGCAGTCATGGCATCAATGCTTCCGGAAAAGTGATGCATGCCGGATGAGGCCGGCGAAGGGGAATTTCAAGCGTTTCGCTGCCCCTGACAAGACAAAGCGACCGCCATTGCGGCGGTCGCTTTGGACGAGGAGCACAGACGCGACTCGATGCTCCAAGACTTGTGTCGTTGACGCAGCGTTAGCCGCGCGAGTTTTATTCTTGCG
>DATAVJ010000170.1:0-31438 GCA_036267795.1 Rudaea sp. | reverse complement strand
CAGAGCGTTTGTACAATTCGCTCGTCATCACGAACCCGACCATCTTTTCGGGCTTGATCGGCGGCAATTGCAGTTCCGACGGATTCTGCGACTACAGCATCACGCGTCCCGAAAACGGCGGCAAGGCGAAGGCGAAAGGATTCACCCTCAACTATCAGCAGCCGTTCTGGGATACCGGCTTCGGCGTGCGCGTGAACTACACGTATTCCGACGCTTCGACGCAAAGCGGCGGCGACCTGCC
Organism: Rudaea sp.; assembly: GCA_036267795.1. Taxonomy (GTDB): domain Bacteria; phylum Pseudomonadota; class Gammaproteobacteria; order Xanthomonadales; family Rhodanobacteraceae; genus Rudaea. Next base: position 31,197 of record DATAVJ010000170.1, on the reverse strand, counting down.
GTACAACTCGAAGAACTCGTACAACGTGACGCCGTACTACGAGAAGGGCGACTGGACGGCCAGCCTCTCCTACAACTACCGCAGCAGCTATCTCGCCGGTGGTTACGTCGCGGGCGCGCCGTCGGAAATCATCGACGGCTACAAGGAGCTCGACGGCAATATCGCGTGGAAGTTCAACGATCACCTGTCGGTTAGCCTCGACGGACTCAACCTGCTCGACTCGACGTATCTCGGCTATCTCGGCACGAAGGCTGAGCCCGTCGGCAAGTACAAGTTCGGCCGCGAGTACATGGCTAGCCTGCACTTCAAGTTCTAAGTCGTTTCACGGTTCTCCAACCGATTGGGCCGGTGTCATGCACCGGCCTTTTTTTTGAGGTCTTCGATGTATCCTTCCGTCGATACAGCTGGCAGGCACGATGCATATTTGTAGCTTTCTATACATTTTCCGAACGGCCGCGATCCTGTTGCTGTCCGTGCTGACCGCATGCGCCATGCAATCGGCAAACGTGCGGACCGACAAACAGGCCGTCCTGTCGCTGATTCCGGCACCGGTGCTCGTCGATGCGGCACCAGGATCCTTCGTTCTGCGCGAAGGTGCCGTCTTGAACGTGCGCTCGACGAACGCGGAAGCCGTCGGCGTGGCGCGCCGCTTCGCCGACTTGCTCGCACGCACGCGCGGCGTTCATCTCGACGTGAGACCGTTTGGCGCAGCCCATCGAGAAGACGGCATTGCTTTCGTCATCGACCCGATCCTGCTCATCCGCGGCGATAAAACCGAAGAAGGATACGAACTTACCGTTTCATCCGACCGCATCATCGTCGCGGCGCGAACGCCGCACGGCCTGTTCAACGGCAGCGTGACGTTGTGGCAACTGCTGACGCAAAACGATTCGCCGCAACGCCCGCTGCATGTCGATTGCGTGCACATCGAAGATTATCCGCGCTTCGCCTGGCGCGGCGTGATGCTCGACTCTGCGCGGCATTTCCAGTCGCCGGAGTTCGTCAAAAAACTCATCGACGCGATGGCGATCCACAAACTCAACGTGCTGCATTGGCATCTCACCGACGACCAGGGCTGGCGGCTGCAGATCAATCGATATCCGAAACTGACCGACATCGGCGCATGGCGCACACCGGCACACGTCGTCGGCGATCCTGCGCGATACGGCGGTTTCTACACGCAAGATCAGGTGCGCGACATCGTGCGCTACGCCGCGCAACGCTACGTCACCATTGTTCCGGAGATCGAAATGCCCGGCCATGCACAGGCGGCGATCGCAGCGTATCCCGAGCTCGGCGTCACCGGACAGCGCCCGCCCGTTTCCGCCGATTGGGGCGTGCACACGTATTTGTATAACGTGGACGACGCCACGTTCGAATTTCTGCAGAACGTGCTGAGCGAAGTAATCGACGTGTTTCCCGGTCCCTACATTCACGTTGGCGGGGACGAAGCGGCGAAGGATCAATGGCAGGCATCGGCGCGCGTGCATAGCCGCATGAAAGAGCTCGGTATCGCCGGCGAAGCGGCGCTGCAAAGTTATTTCATCGCGCGTATCGAAAAGTTCGTCGATGCGCACGGGAAAAAACTCGTCGGCTGGGATGAAATTCTGGAAGGCGGACTCGCACCGCGCGCCATCGTGATGTCGTGGCAAGGCACGAAAGGCGGCATCGAAGCGGCGCGGCAGGATCACGACGTCGTCATGTCGCCATCGCCGACGATGTACCTGGATCACGTGCAAAGCACGATGCACGACGAACCGCCCGGCCGTCCGGACGTCGTCTCCCTCGCCGATGTCTACGGCTACGAACCGGTACCAAGCGAACTAGATGCGGCGCAAGCAGCGCACGTCATCGGCGCCCAAGCCAATTTATGGACCGAATACATGGATTCGCCGTCACGCATCGAGCACGCCGCGTTCCCGCGCGCGGCGGCGCTGGCGGAAGCGTTGTGGTCATCGACCTCGTCGAAAAACTTCGACGGATTCGTCGCGGACTTGCCGGCACAATTCGCGCGTTATCGGATGCTCGATATCGCATACGCCGACAGCGCGTTCGCGCCGGAAATCCGCATCGCAACGGAAACTGTCGGATCACCCGTCTACGTCGGCCTGTCCGATCAAGCCAGCGCCGGCGAGTTTCGGTACACACGCGATGGATCACGGCCGACGACGTCGTCGACGACGTATCGGACTTCATTTCCGTTGCGAATACCGAGTGCGCTGAACGTCGCCACCTTCGAAGGCGGCATCGACGTTGCCGAGCGATCGCGACACATCGATGCCGCTTCGTTGCTGCGCAAAAACAGCGATGAACTTCAATCGTGCAATCCAGGCGGTGGACTGCCGCTGCGTCTGCCCGGCCCGTCGATCGACGGACGGGAGATTTCCTATCGCGTCGATATCTTCGATCCCTGCTGGATTTATCCAGCGGTCGATCTCGACACGATTCATCATGTGGAAATCGCGGCAGCGGAGCGTCCCTACAATTTCCAATTGTGGAAAGATGTCGACAAAATCGTCACGCGCCCGTCCCTGTACGGCAACGACGAATTGCAGATTCACCTCGACACGTGTTCCGGCGCAGTTGTCGCTGCGATACCGTTAGCCGGCGCAACCGGCAAAAACGGAGTCGCGCGTCTGAATACGGCATTGAAATCGGCCGGCGGAAAACATGATTTGTGCTTCGTCTTCGCCCGCGCCGCGGCGAATCCGATGTGGATGATCGATACGATTCAACTGAAGCCGTGACTGAATTCGAGCGTCGCATGATCGCGTCGTCATACGCCTGTCACACGACTCACGCGTAGTTGCGTCCGTCGCGCGGCTGCATGCCGCGCATCGCACGAGATCGTGAATGCACATTGCCGACGTCACGCTGTTTTTCGCACCGCACAGTGGCGGCGTGAAGCGTTATCTTCTCGCGAAGCATCGTCATTTCAGTCGACAAAGCGCCACGCGGCATAGCTTGATCGTGCCCGGCGCGCGCGATGCGGAAGTGGCTCACGGCGTTTTCGAAATGAAGAGCCCACGCGTTCCGTACAGCGGCGGCTATCGTGTCCCGTTGTTCCCGCATCGCTGGCGAAAACTGTTGAATCGGCTTGCGCCCGATATCATCGAGGCCGGCGATCCGTATCATCTGGCGTGGACGGTTCTCGGCGCTGCACGGGATCTCGGTATTCCAGCGGTCGCGTTCGCGCACTCGGATTTTTCGCGCATGCTCGCCAGCCATGTCTCGCCGATTGCCGGATGGATGGCCGATGCGTATTTGCGCCGACTCTATGCACGCTTCGACGTCGTGATGGCGCCGAGCCGATCGACGGCGGAACGTCTGAAGCAACGCGGTGTGACGAATGTCTTGATCCAGCCGCTGGGCGTCGACGGCGACATCTTTCATCCCGGTGCGCGCGATCCGCATTTACGCGCCGAGTTGGATTTGGCAAGCGATGTTCGCCTGCTCGTGTTCGCCGGCCGCATGGCGCGCGAAAAGCAGATTCCGCTGCTCGTCGAATCGCTCGCAAACCTGGGCGACAGTTATCACTTGCTCTTAATCGGCGGCGAATGCCGCGAACGGTTAGCGAGCAACGTGACCGTTCTTCCCTACGAGCAGGAAAGCTCGCATCTGGCGCGGCTGCTCGCGAGCGCGGACGCGCTCGTGCACGCGGGCGCGCACGAGACATTCGGCTTGATCGTACTCGAAGCAATGGCGTGCGGAATTCCCGTGGTTGGCGTGCGCTCCGGCGCATTGACGGAGCTGATCGACGGCGATGTCGGAATCCTCGCCGAACGTATCGATGCGATCAGTTTCACGGCGGCGATACAGCGGCTGTTTTCATGCGATCGCGCGGCGATGGGTTTGCGCGCGCGCGAAAAAGTGGAAAATGCATACACGTGGAAAAGTACTTTTGCGCGGCAAGCCGAACGCTACTCGCGCCTGACACGGCGCGAAGGCGGCGCGGATTGCGCGGAAGCCGACGCCGCCCGTGCGCAATGATGCGTCGCGCGTGCATTGCGTTGCACGACGTCGCGCCTGCGACGTGGCCGCAGTGCGCGCGATTGCTCTCGATGCTCGACGACATCGGCGCGACGCCGATCACGCTGTTGGTCGTTCCGGATTTCCACGGTTGCGGCAATATAGAAAATGATGCGGCATTCATCGCAGCGATCGAACAACGTATTCGACGAGGCGACGAAATCGCGTTGCACGGATATACGCATCGCGACGACGCGGCTGTCCCGAAAAGTCCCTGGCAATGGTTTCGCCGGCGCGTGCTGACGGCAAGCGAAGGCGAGTTCTCCGCGCTCGGCCGCGATGAAGCCACGCGTCTTATCCGGCGCGGCCTGCAAACGATGTCTCGCCTCGAATGGAATGTGTGCGGTTTCGTACCGCCGGCATGGCTTGCAAGCACAGGAACGCGCGAAGCACTCGCGGAAACCGCCTTGCGTTATACGAGCACGCACACTGAGCTTATCGATTTGCGCGGCGGTTCGATCTGCGCGCCGTGCATTACGGCTTCGTCGCGGTCGATGTGGCGGCGCGTGCTCAGCCGGCTCTGGATGCGCGCGGCCGCGATGGCGATGCGCGGTGCGCCGTTGGTGCGCATCGGTCTTCATCCGGCCGATGCGGACCATTCGACAATAACGTCAGCTTGGCGGACGCTATTGATCGAGTTGCTGATCGACCGCGACCCCATCACCAAGATGGCCGCTGTCGCCGCTGAGATTCCAAATACCAGTCGAACGCAAGGTTTTCCGGTGCCAGCGAGTCCATGCGACGAACCGGCGACACCGATCGACGCAACGCTGCACTGAACTTTCTGTTTGGTTTCGACGACAAAGTCGTCCGCCGTGCGAAAATGCAGTTCGAATTACCGATGACGCCTCGCATCCACCCTCCCGTATGCATCGTTCTGCTGGCTGCCGGCGGCGCGGTGCGTTTCGGATCGGCAAAACAGATGATCGCGATCGGCGGCGTCGCGATGGTGCGGCACTGCGCGCTCAACGCGATCGGTTCGCGCGAACACGTTGTCGTCGTCACCGGCGCATATCGCGAAGATGTCGAAACGGCCCTGCATGGTCTCGATCTGACGGCAATCCACAACGCGGAATGGAATGTCGGCATGGGCTCTTCGATCGCGTGCGGTATCGGAGTCGTCGAACAGGATGCGACTGTCGAAGCCGCGATCATTCTGCTGGCCGATCAGCCGCTGGTGTCCGGCGACGATCTGAATGAACTGATTGCGCAACATCGAAAGTATCCGGATTGCATCATCGCCGCATCGGCTCAAAACGGAACGATCATGCCGCCGTGTCTGTTCCCGCGCCGGTTTTTTCCGGAATTGCGGACATTGCGCGATCAAAACGGTGCGCGCGCGATCCTGCAGCGACACGCCGATTGCATCGTAGCCGTCGAGATGCCGAATGCCGCCGTGGACATCGACACGCAAGAAGCGTATGCGCAGTTCTGCGTCTCGCAGCAACCGCATGACTAGTCCGCGTTCCGATCCGCTAACACCTTTCTTGCCTGCGACCCGTTAAGATAAGGACACACGACAAGCGATGCCGACCATGACAAGATATCCACTTGTATACTTTTTAGCGATCCTGGCCGTTGCGGCATCGCCCGCAGCATTGGCCGGCGCCGGGCAGACGTCCGCCGGCGTGACGACGACGACGGGAAGCATCGATCCGACGGCTGCCACGCAGAATGTGCAATCGCAATCGTCGAATTTCGTGCAGGAAAATCAGGCCACGCAGTCCGGCACACCGGTTTCGACGATGGCGGGAACCGCTGCGACGAGAACAGGCACATCGGGCGCGGCGCAAGGCAGCGATCTCTCGAATGCCACCGGCAAACCTGGCGACCCGAATAATCCAAACGATCCAAAGGCCGCCGGCGCACAAGCCGTTGTTCCAGTCGTGCCCGCCGCGCCGCCGCCGGATTATGTGTCGAACGTGAAAAAGGTGACTCGCGATCCGGCGACGACCGGTGTTCTCGTCGCCGATGGCGCAGCAGTGGATGGGACGAAATCGTCGAACCCACCTGCATCCGCGGCAACCAACTCCGCTGCGGCCGCCACTGTCGTCGGTGCGCCGGGCGTGCAGCGTCAAGCCGCCGCTGCGGCACCGCGTGTCCCGCGCGCCGCCGAAGTCACTAAGGTAAACGCCACCGATCGCACGCCGCAACAAACCGCGTCGGTTGGCGGCAGCGGTTCCGCGCCGGACGGCTACGCGTTCTACATCGGCATCATCATCGCCGGTGCACTACTCGCATTCGCGGCCGCGACGTTTTTCCGCTCGGACAAAAGCGTCAAGTAGTTCGGTGCATCGCGCAGCGATGCGCTATTTGCGCTTGCCGCGTTTGGGTTTGAGGATGGTGCCGGTGCATTTCGGCGATCCGCAGCGGCACGTCCACACTTTTTTCATCTTGGCGGTGTGCGGTTCGTCGAGCGTGATGCCGTAATCGTAGGTGAGTTCCTCACCTTTGCGGATCGCGCGTTTGGTTTCGATGACGACCTGATCGAGCTTCAAGTCCTTGCTTTCGTCCTCGATCACCCACGCCTGGCAATTCGGGGCGCAGCTGTGATTGATCCAGCGCGCGATATTGCCGCCCTCGTTCGCATCGATGAGATATTTTTCGTTGAGCGTGAAGAGGAACGTATGGCCGCTGTCCGCATCGTTGCCGTAGCGGTTATTGGCTTGATTGTGCGTGATCATCTTGCCGCGGTAACGCGTGACGCGAATTCCCTTGGCTAGATTTTTCGCGGCGAAGACGCCGTTTCCGTGAATGGGCGACAGACGTTGGATGATATTCCGGCTCATGGGTTATGCGGATCCTTGAACGAACGATCAGTATACCGCGAGCCGTCGTCCCGATTGAGCATGTGAGCATGCACCGGTTGGTCGTGGCACACTTCGGCCTGGTTCACTTTGGTTTGATTCACATTGACGGAATCGACATGAGGAAAATTTTTCTCGCCGCGGCGATCGCCGTCTGCGTCCCATCGGCTGCATCGGCGCGCGGCCATCGCGAGCGCGACGCGACCCACGAAGCGGGCCGCTTCGACTATTACCTCATGTCGCTGTCGTGGTCGCCCAGTTATTGCGAGGCACATCCGGACGAGTCCGAGCAATGCGCGCACAAAGGTTTCGGATTCGTGCTGCACGGTTTGTGGCCGCAAAATCGTGACGGGAGCTGGCCGCAGCATTGCAGCACCGATGAACAGCCCGACGCCGCGACGATCGATCGAGCGCTCGCCTTCATGCCGAGCCGCCGCCTCGTCGAGCACGAGTGGCAAACGCACGGCAGTTGTACCGGCCTCGATCCGAAAGATTATTTTGCGCGGGCCGACCGGGCGTTCGCGAACGTCAGAATTCCGGCGGCGATGCAGACGCCGCAAGAACCGCCATCGCTCGGCGCCGATGACATCGTATCGGCATTTGCGCAGACCAATCCCGGACTCGACGAGCGCATGATCACCGTCGAGTGCCGCGATGGCGGCGAACTGACGGAAGTGCGCGTCTGCTTGAACAAGGACACTCTGGCGCCGCAAGCCTGCGGCGGACGCGTGCGCAATTCGTGCCGTTACGGGGAGTTGCGCATTCCCGCCGTGCGCTAGCCGTCGAAACCGTCGGCGAAGATTTCGTTGTCGTCCGTGCCCGGATCGAAGACGATCACGTCGTAGCTCACGCTGGTCGGCGAGCCGACGATGCCGCTGACGGTCACGTGGTATGTCACGTCCAGCGTCGGCTGAGTGTAGGTGACGCCGCTCGGCACCCAGACGATCGTGTTGTCGCCGATAAACGAGCCGTTTGGCTGACCGTTGAATTCGAACGGCTCGATGGCCGGCGTGGGCAGCGCGGCGCCGTTTCGCTTCATGCTGACTGTGGCGTGGCTGAAGTCGGCGTTCTGGATCGACAGCGACCAACGGTTCGATCCGCTCGGCAACAGTTGATACGGAATGTAGCCGCGCGGCGGCCACGCGATGCCATTCGGCGTCGATGGCCGCGACCCCCACCCGCCGATCACCCAAAGCGCATTCGACGAACGACCACCGCTTCCATTGGTCGCGTCGACATCGCCGGTTGCCACGTTCGCCTCCGGCGGATACAACAGCCAGCGGCGATGACCGGCGCCTTCGTTGCCGGTGCCGTCGTCGTCCATGTAGCCGTCGACGGCGATCGGGCCGTCATAGCTGAAACCGGATCCGAGCGTCAGGTTGGAACTGCCCGCCGCGCTTGCGCCGGCCGCGGTGTAGCACTTCCATGTCGCGGGCGGCGAGTGGCTGAGCGCGCTGTTGGCGACCATCATCAGCGCGGCTTGCTGGTCGCCGCTCTGGTTGGTGGTGCCTGAGTAGGCGACGACATTGCCCGGCAATCCGGCGAGCGCGCGATAGACATTGATGCGTTCGACCATGGCGAGCTGGAACGCCGTCGCCGTTGCGCCGGCATTGCAGGAGGCGATGCTTCCCGCCCACCCGTTGATTGCGCCGTCTTCGGGTAGATAAGTGGAAAAGTATAACAACGCGACTTGTGCGCGATTCTGCGGATCGACAGTGATCGCGGCTTCGGCCTGCGGCTCGGCGAGGCGATTTGCGTCGATGGCCATATCGTGCGGGCTCGCGACCGGCGCGGGCTCGAGCCAGGCGTCGAGGGATTGCGAGTAAGCAGGCGCTGCGACGGACAGGATCGACAGCGCGACCAGATTTTTCATGCCGCGATGCTAGCAACGCGACCGCTAGAATTTCGTGAGCGGTTTATCGAAAACGACTTGCCGCTTGCGTTCGGCATAACCTTCGCGCGCGTAGAACCGGTGCGCGCGCTCGCGCACGACGTTGCTTCGCACACGCAGGCGATCGTGGCCTTGTTCGCGAGCCCACGATTCCACTGCCCGCAACAGTGCGGCGCCAATGCCGGTGCTGCGCACGCTTTCGTCGACGACGAGTCCGGCAAGTTCGACGAACGGTTCGTCTTCCAGATGAAAACGCTCGACCGCATGTGCCCATCCGACGACGCGCGACTGCGAATCTTCGGCGACGAACACCGCGCCGGCGTTTCGCTCGCGCACGCGTTCGAGCCGCGTGCGCATCGCCGCCGCGCCGCAGGGGTAGCCAAGCTGCGTCGATAGCGACGCGAGTGCATCGGCATCGGCGTCCGACGCGGAACGAATCGCGACACCGCTGCGTGCGCTATCCATCGATCAGCAGCAGCCGTGGTCGCCGTGATGCGTGTGCGCGGCGCTCGCCGCAACACCGGTGGTGAGGCCTTGTTCGCTCGCCCGGCAATGATCCGATATCACGCGGGCGACGCACATGCTCACGCGCTTGCCCGTCGGAATGTGCAGGAATTCGTTCGGGCCATGCGCATTGGATTGCGGGCCGAGCACACCGGTGATGAGAAACTGCGCGCCGGGAAATTTTTCGCCGAGCATGCCCATGAACGGAATGCTGCCGCCCTCGCCGTTGAATGCGGCCGGAGCGCCGAAGAATTCGCGCGATGCCGCATCCACGGACGCTTCTAGCCACGCGGCGAGCGCGGGTGCGTTCCATCCCGACGACGCTTTTTCCAGATCGAAACTCACCTTCGCGCCATAGGGCGGATCGCGTTCGAGCAGGCGCTTCACGGCGTTGCCGGCTTTGTCGCCGTCGAGTGTCGGCGGCAGGCGCAGCGACACTTTCACCGCGGTGAACGGACGCAGCACATTGCCCGCGGAATCCAACGGCGGCATGCCGCCGATGCCGGTGATCGCCAGCGCCGGACGCCACGTGCGATTGAGGATCAGTTCGGTGAGATCGGTTTCGATCGGCTGCATTCCGTCCACAAATGGAAATTTGGAATACACCGCATCGCCCAGCACGTGCGCTGTGCGCTTGGCTTGCTCGATACGCTGCGCCGGAATTTCATCGTAAAGTTCCTGCGGCTTGATCTTGCCGGTGACGTCGTCTTCCAAGCGCGAAAGAAGCTGCCGCAGAATCCGGAAACTCGACGCGACGATGCCGGACGCATCGCCCGAATGCACGCCCTCGTCGAGCACGCGCACGGTGAGATTGCCGCCTGTCATGCCGCGCAACGACGTGGTGAGCCACAACTGATCGTAATTGCCGCAGCCGGAATCCAGACACACCACCAGCGACGGCTTACCGATGCGCGCGGCCAGATGATCGACGTAATAAGGCAAATCGTAACTGCCGGATTCCTCGCACGCTTCGATCATCACCACGCACCGCGCGTGCGGCGCGTTTTGTTCCTGCAGTGAACGCAATGCGGCGAGCGATCCGAACAACGCATAGCCGTCGTCGGCTCCGCCGCGTCCATAAAGTTTGTCGCCTTCGATGACCGGTTGCCACGGACCCAGATGCTCCGCCCAGCCTGTCATCTCCGGTTGCTTGTCGAGATGGCCGTACAGCAGGACGCAGTCGTCCTTGGTTTTCGCCGCATCGCTTGCCGGCACTTCGATGAAAATGAGCGGCGTGCGATTGGGCAGGCGTACGACGTCGATAGTCATGCCTTTGATGGGTTGGGATTTTGCCCATTTGAAAAACAGATCGACCGCCTGATCCATGTAACCGTGCTCGGCCCACTTCGCGTCGAACATCGGCGACTTGTTCGGAATTTTTATGTAGTCGACGAGCTGCGGGACGATCTGGGTGTCCCAGAGATCCGAAACGGCATTGCGGGTTTGTGTCGAGTCCATGATCTTTGTGCGTATGCAATCGGGTCGGCAAGTGTACCCGCGCGGCAGCGGCGGTGCATCCTGATAGACTTCGCCGCGCCATCGTAGAGCTGCTCATGATCTTGCCGCGTTACCGTGTAAACGATTCCATGATCGCCGGCGCCGGCAAAGGCTTGTTCCTGGCTGAATCGGTCGGTGCGGGCAAGCTTGTCGTCGCGCCCGACGCCATCGAAAAAGTATACAAATGGAACGAGATCCAGGACCGACCCGACTCGGCGGAAATCCTTCACGCCACCGTGCGCTGGTTCGAGGATCGCTACACCGTCACGCCGGAATGGCCGGACGAGTGCTACATCAACCACGCCTTCGAGCCGACCGCATTGTGGCATCTCGGTTTCGTGTTCGCGTTGTCCGATTTGCCCGAAGGCACCGAAATCACGGTGGACTATCGCCATCTTCTTGCGCCCGGCCAGCATGAAGAGTTCGTCGATTCGAAAACAGGCCGCGACATCGTCGGCTATTCGTGGGCGGAAAGTCTGGCGCGTTCGACCGCGCAATTGAGCGGCATCGTGGAGCGCAACATCGGATGAGCTGGCGTCTGCTGCACCCGTCCGACTATCGGCGCATGCGCTGGAAAAACGGCGGCGGTTGGACGATGGAACTCGCCAAATCCCCGGACGGCGACAGCGATTCGTTCGACTGGCGCATCAGCATCGCGGAGATCGAAAGCAGCGGACCGTTTTCCATGTTCGCCGGATACGACCGCGTCATCGGCGTGCTCGAGGGCATCGGCATGGAGTTGCGGTTCGATGATGCCGAATCCGTTCGGCTCGATCGGCGTTTGCAATTCGCGCGATTTGCCGGCGAACAGCAAACGGAAGGCGTTCTGATTTCCGGACCGGTGCGCGATTTCAACGTCATCGTGAAACGCGATGCGTTCAGCGCCGACGTGCTGCATCGGCCGCTGGTCGGACCGATGGTTTTTTTCCGGGATGCGGTGTGGTTCGTCTATCTCGTCGGCGGGCAGGCAGAGGCGAAGTGCGGCGGTGAGCAGTGTTCGCTGGATGCCGGAGCGTCGTTACTGTTGCTGCCGGACGCCGGGGCGGAGCGGGTGGTGGTGAATGGGGGCGGGGAAGTCGTGTTGGTGAAGTTCACTCGGATCGGTGACGAGTAAGGATTGTGTTTGACGGGCAGGACCCGCACGCTGCGGAAGCCCTCAAACATCGCACTCGCCCCGACAATGACAACCACAAGCAGCGCCGCCGTGAAAACGCTGACAAGCATTTCCCTGGCATTGCGCCCCCTCCCCCACATCACGATACCGGTTATCCCAAGCATCACCATCGACAACGCAAACGTGTCCGTGAGCAGAATCCACGCGATTCCGCCGCCGACACCTTTATGCAATCGCAGCAGCGTGGCCATCAGGCTCTGTTCGCTGTTGCGCACCTGAACCGTCGTGTTGCCGGGAACGTATTCGGCCGTCCATTGGACGCGCGCGTTGCCGCCGTTGAAGATCCAGCGTCCGGCTTGTTTCATGCGCTGTCCGCCGAGTTCGGCGGTGCCGCCGGGCTGGCTGCGGAATGTGTCGATGGGAATGTGCCGATCGTCGCGCAGCCAGTCGCGGAGCGCGTCCGGCGTGGCGCGCGCGGCATCGGGAACTTCGAGTTCGGCCTTCGACAATTCCGTCGATTCGCCCTGCGGCAATTTCATCGCGTTTCGATGGTTCTGCACGAAACCGGTGGCGCCGAAAAGGATCGCGGCGATGGCGCCCCACGCGCCGATCCACAAGTGCAGCTGGCGCACGATGCGATGCGTACGGCCTCGCGCGATGTCGTTCGTCGCTGCATTTTCCATTTTTATACTTCCGTCCATTGGCGCAACAGGTTGTGATAGACGCCGACCAGATCGACCATCGCGGGTTCGTCGGCGACACGCGCGTTCAAGCGCTGAATGGAACGGTCCAGATCGTAGAGAATCGCGCGTTGCGTATCGTCGCGCACCATGCTCTGCACCCAGAAAAAACCGGCGATGCGCTTGCCGCGCGTGACCGGCGCAACGCGGTGCAGGCTCGACGCGGGATAAAGCACCAGATCGCCCGCCCCCAGTTTCACGGCATGCGTTCCGTAGGTGTCCTCGATGCTCAATTCGCCACCGTCGTAACTTTCCGGCGCCGATAAAAACAACGTGGCGGAAATATCGGTGCGGATTTTTTCGCCGCTGTCCGGCAATAGGCGCACGGCGCCGTCGACATGGCTGCCGAACTGCATGCCGCCTTCGTAACTGTTGAACATCGGCGGATAGACGCGTTGCGGCAACGCCGCGCTGATGAACAACGGATGACGTTCGAGTGCGGCGAGGATCATGTCGCCCAGCGCACGCGCGACGGGCGACGATTCGTCGATCTGACGGTTGTCCTTCACGCGCGCGCCTTGATGCCCGGCCGTTGCTCGGCCGTCGATCCACGGCGCGTCGGCAGCGTCGAGCTTGGCACGGATCGCCTGCACGTGATCTGCGTTCAGCAGTTTCGGAATTTGAACGAGCATGCGCGCAGGTTACCTCGCCGACATCTCAGAATTTGTAATCGACCGTTGCCAGCAGCGTGCGGCCGATACCCGGAATCGAACGGCCGCCATCGGACGGAATCAATGCGTCGATATATTTCTTGTCCCCGATATTGAGCACGTTCAACTGCACGCTGTACTTCGGTTGGTGCCAAGCAATCATCGCATCCCAGCGCGTATAGCCGGGGATGGTGACGAGATTGTTGTTCGCCGCGTAGCGTTGCGACAAATACGTCGCACCGCCGCCGATTTCCCATTCCGGCGTCAGCGTTACGCTATTCCACAATGACGCACTGTTGCGCGGCGTGTTGGCCGGCGTATTGCCTTGCGTGCCGTCGCTCGCCTTTTCGATCGTCGCGTTGAGCCGCGTGTAGCCGGCGAAGACCTGCCAGGCGTCAGTGACATGCCCCGCGACGCCGACTTCTCCGCCGCGCACGCGGATGTCGCCGCTGAGCTCGTATTCCGTCGTCGAAACCTGCGTGCGCGCGTTCGTTTTCTCCACGTCGAACAGCGCCGCGGTGAGATCGAGTTTGTCGTTGAGCAGATCCCATTTCGCGCCGATTTCGTACGAGCGGTTTTTTTCCGGCGGCAGCGCCTGCGTGTTGTTCGTCACCGTGAGCGTTTCCAGCGACGGATCGAACGACGTGCCGTACGACACGTAATACGACTGCTCGTAACTCGGCTGGAAGATCACACCGGCGCGCTTGCCGGTGAAATACACCGTCTGCGCTGCGGCCGCGGGCGCCGAAACGGAATTGTCGAGCTCGGCTTCGAATCGATCGCGGCGCAAGCCGGCGACGGCTTGCCACTGGTCGTTGAACTTCACGGTGTCGTTCGCATAGGCAGCCGCTGTGTTGGCGGTGCCGTACGCATTGTTGCCCGGCGTCGAAATCGCCGACGGATCCATCGGCAGGTGAACCGGATCGAGCAGCGACAACAGCGGCAAACCGCTCCGGGAATACGCCTGATTTTCGTACGTGTCGTGTCCGAACTCGGTGCCGGCGAGCAGCGTGTGCGACCACGAACCGGTAGTGAATTTCGTCGTCAAATCCGTCTGGTCGTCGAGCGACGTATCGTGAATCACGCGGTCGTGACTGGCGAGCTGCACGAGGATGTCGTTCAGCGGCAGATCGGTGTAGTTGCCCGTGACGCGGTCGATCGCCGTGCCGTCGAGACCGACGAGATTGTTCGGCGCCGTTTCCTTTGCGTCGGTGCGGTACACGTTGTACTGCAGCTGATTCTTCAGCACGAGGTCGTCGCTGAAGTTGTGCTCGATGCGCGCACCGGCCATCGCGACATCCTGGTTGGTGCGATCGCCGCTGAGTCCATAAAAATTGTCGAAATCGACCGGTGCCGGTTTGCCGTTCAGCGGCGGGATGCCGTAGTCGGGCATGTCGTGATTGCGCTGCAAAAGCGCCGACAGCGTGATCTCCGTCGGCGTGCCGATGCCGAAGCGCAGACTGGGCGCGACTCCGCCGTCCTTGTTGCTCATCACGTCGCGCGTGGAATGGTTGTCCTGCGCGAACACGTTGACGCGGCCGGCCGACGTGTCCGACAGCGGCTGATCGATGTCCGCCGCAACACGATAGCGGTCATCGGTGCCGATGGTGGCCGTGATCTCGTCGAGTTCGTGCAGCACCGGCTGTTTCGTGACCTGGTTGATAACGCCGCCCGTCGAGCCGCGGCCGAACAGCATCGACGACGGACCCTTCAGCACTTCGATCTGCTCGAGGTCGAACGTATCGCGGTAGTACTGTCCGCGATCGCGGAAGCCATCGACGTAGATGTCGGTGCGCGCGGTGAAACCGCGCAGATTGATGTTGTTGCCGATCTGCCCGCCCTCCGCGCCGCCGATGGTGATGCCCGGCACGTTGCGTAACGCATCGGCGAACGATGTCGCTCCTTCGGCTTGCAGAAGTTCGCGGTTGATCACGTTCACCGTTTGCGGAATGTCGTGCACCGACTGCTGCGTTTTGTCGATGCCGGTGTTTTGCGCGTCGTAACCCGATGTGGTGGCGGTGATGTCTACCCGGCTGAGGACGGGACTGTCCGAAGCGTCCAGTGCCGCATCGACATCCGCCGCGCCGGCGGCGTTCGAGGTAAGCGCAATCAGCAATGCCGCACACAAAGGCCTGATCGCATTTCGTCCCGTCGACATGCAAACTCCGTAACTATTTTTGCCAGCCTCGCCGGTCTCGATCGGCGCAATCGTGACGTTCGCGAATCTAAGTGCGAATAATTCTCATTTACTTTACCGGAGAAGTCAACCCGCAATCGGCAGCAATGGACTCAGTCCCAGCGATCGTCGCGGGTGAAAACGACGCCGTTGTCGACTTTCACGGGAAATTTCGCAACCGGCTCGTAAGCGGGCGGCGACAGCACGGCGCCCGTGCGCACATCGAAACGCGCGCCGTGCCGCGGACATTCGATTTGCGCGCCGTGCAACTCGCCGCTGGCAAGTTCTCCGCCGTCGTGCGTGCAGACGTCTTCGATGGCGTAGAGCGTGCCTTCGATATTGAACACGGCGATGGCGACGTCGCCGTCCCACGCGATCTTGCTTTCGCCGGACAGCAAATCGGATTGCGCGCAGACGCGGATCCAATCGCTCACAGTGTTTTTTCCATCAATTCGAAGCGCAGGTCGTCGCGCTTCGGAATGCCGAAGCGTTCGTCGCCGTATGGAAAGGGTTTGTAGATTCCGGTGCGATGGTAACCGCGGCGTTCGTACCATGCGATCAATTCGTCGCGGATGGAGATTACGGTCATTTCCATTTTTACACTTTTCCACTCGTTACGCGCGAGATGCTCCGCTTGCGCGAGCATACGTCGTCCGATGCCTCTTCCCTGCAGTCCCGGGCGCACCGAAAACATCCCGAAATAGCAGGCCCTGCCCTTCTTTTCGATGTGGCAGCAAGCGAGCAATTCGCCGTCGGAACGCTCGGCGAGCAGCACGACGCTGTCGGGTTTGACGACGATGTCCGTTACGCCGGGAACATCGACGCGCTGACCGTCGAGGAAATCCGCCTCGGTCGTCCAGCCGCTTCTACTCACGTCGCCGCGGTAGGCCGATTCGACGAGCGTCACGATTGCCGGAACGTCCGCCGTCGCGGCGCGGCGCATCAAGAATTCGGCAGTATCGCCACGATCCATTTTGCTCAGCCCCCGGACTCGTCCACGTCTTCGAGCGCGGACTACGCCAAAAGTTTCCGCACGCGTTCCACGGCCGCGACAAACGCATCCACTTCGTCGCGCGTGTTGTAGAACGACAGCGACGCGCGCAGCGTCGCGGGCACGCCATAAAACTGCATCAGCGGATGTGCGCAATGATGACCGGAGCGGACGGCGATTCCTTCCTGATCGAGCAATGTCGCCAAGTCGTGCGCGTGCACGCCTTCGATCAGGAACGAAATGACCGCGGCCTTGTGCGGCGCTTCGCCGAAGATGCGCAGTCCGGAAATCGACTTCAGTGCGGACGTGGCGTACTCGAGCAATTCACGCTCATAGGTGCGGATGCGCTCGATGCCGATCGCGCTCACGTAATCGAGCGCGGCGCCGAGCCCCACGAAGCCCGCGATGTTCGGCGTGCCGGCCTCGAAGCGGTGCGGCGGATCGGCGAACGTCGTCTTGTCGAAGCCGACGGTGCGGATCATCTCGCCGCCGCCGAAAAACGGCGGCATGGCCTGCAGGATTTCCTTGCGCGCCCACAGCATGCCGGTGCCCGTGGGACCGAAAATCTTGTGTCCGGTCAGCGTGTAGAAATCGCAGCCGAGCGATTGCACATCGATCGGCAGATGCGGACCGGCCTGCGATCCGTCGACCAGCAACGGAATGCCGCGCGCGCGGCAGGCCTTCGCCAATTCGCGCACCGGATTGACCGTGCCGAGCACATTGGACACATGCGCGACACCGGCAAGCTTCACGCGCGGCGTAAGCAGTTTCACGAATTCCTCGACGATCAACTCGCCGCGTTGCGTGATCGGCGCTGCGAGCACTTTCGCGCCCGCGCGCTCGGCAACCAGTTGCCATGGCACGATGTTGGCGTGATGTTCCATCGTGGTGACGAGGATTTCGTCGCCGGGTTTGAGAATCGGCAGCGCATAGCTGTAGGCGACGAGATTCGTCGCCTGTGTCGTGCCGCTCGTCAAAATCACTTCGTCGCGCGAAGACGCATTGATGAATCGCGCCAACGTGTCGCGTGCGCCTTCATAGGCGGCCGTCGCTTCTTCGCCGAGCTGATGTACGGCACGCGCAACGTTCGCGTTCGATTCGCGATAAAAACGATCGACCGCATCGATCACAACCAAAGGTTTTTGTGACGTGTTCGCGTTGTCGAAATAGATGAGCGGCTTTCCGTGCACTTCGCGGGCAAGCACGGGAAAATCCGCGCGGTAGCGCATCACGTCGAACGGTTCGGATTGTTTCTTCGGCAACGCGTTCATGCCGGCTCCGCCGTCAAGTGCAGATGTTGCGCCAGCCACGCATCGAGCCGAGCGCGAATGGCGCCATCGACAAATCCCAATGCTTCATTCGCGAATCCGGAGATCAGCATGGTACGCGCTTCGGATGCCGACACGCCGCGCGAACGCAAATAAAACAGCGCGCGCTCGTCGAGCTGTCCCACCGTCGCGCCGTGACTCGCCTTCACTTCATCGGCATAAATTTCGAGTACCGGCTGCGCATCGATTTCAGCATTCGCCGAAAGCAGAATGTTTTTTGTCTGCAACTGCGCGTCGGCCCCGTCCGCACCCTGCGCTACCGTGATCGCGCCGTGCAAGATTCCGCGGCTGCGCTGATCCGCAATGCCGCGCCACAAGAGGTCGCTCGATGTGTCGCGCGCAGCGTGACGGACATCCAGATGCACATCGCCATGCTCACGGCCGCGCAGCGCAAACACGCCGCGTCCATCGTATCGGGATTTCGGTTCGTTCAAGCGGCATGCAAGATCGAATCGCTGCATTCGGCCGCCCGCAAGCGCATGCGTGGTGCGCAATGTTCCCTTGATGTTCGCGATCGAACGACGGTATAGCGAAGCGGAATCCGCAAGATCGGCAAGTGTGATCAAGTGCACATCAGCACCCGCTGCGATATCTATGTCGGATATGAGCGAACCGAGCACGTCAGCGCCTGCGTCGCCGATGTGCTGCTCGATGATTGTGGCGTTGCCCGCGCGCGCATCGATATCGCACGAAAACGTCCAACGGCAGCGCTGCGCGCCGGACACATTGACGAAAACGAGATGCAAGGGACGATCGAGAGTGGACGCAATCGTCACCGTCGCATGCGCGTTTTCTTGCGAAATACGTACCGCGTTCCCGGCGGCGCTCGCATCAGAAAAGCGTTCGTCTATCTTTCCGTTGACGAACACGAACCGCGATCCGCGCGTCTGCGGCCAATCGAATCGCTCGATCAACGCGGACGACAGTTCGGCATCGCCGACTGCCGGCGCAAACTCCTGTTGCGACAGCGCGCGCAGCGCCGCCTTGCTGTAGCGCCAGGATTCGTCGCGCTCCTGCGCATCGCCAATACCGAATTCGTCGAGCAACGCGTTCATGCGGCTCCCGCAAGTTTGCGTTCCGCGACCCACGAATAGCCTTGTTCTTCGAGCTTGAGCGCCAGCGATTTGTCGCCGCTCTCGACGATGCGGCCATCCACCATGACGTGCACGAAATCGGGCACGATGTAATCGAGCAGACGCTGATAATGCGTGATCACGACGAACGCGCGTTGCGGATCGCGCATCGCGTTCACGCCGTCGGCGACCATCTTCAGCGCGTCGATGTCGAGACCGGAATCGGTTTCGTCGAGAATCGCCAAGTTCGGTTCAAGCACCGCCATCTGGAAAATCTCGTTGCGCTTTTTCTCGCCGCCGGAAAATCCCGCGTTCACCGCGCGGTGCAGCAGTTCGTCCGATATGTGCAATACGCGCAGTTTCTCGCGAACGAGTTTCAGGAACTGCATCGAATCCAGTTCAGCCTCGCCGCGATATTTGCGCTGCGCATTCAAAGCGGCGCGCAGGAAATAGGTGTTGTTGACGCCGGGAATCTCGACGGGATATTGGAACGCGAGGAACATTCCTTCCGCCGCGCGCTGCTCGGGTTCGAGTTCCAGGAGATCTTTACCGTTGTATACAACGCCGCCGCTCGTCACTTCATAGCCGTCGCGGCCGGCGAGGACGTTGCCCAGCGTCGATTTTCCCGCGCCGTTCGGGCCCATGATCGCGTGCACTTCGCCCGCTTTCACGTCGAGCGAAATGCCCTTGAGGATTTCCTTGCCCGCGACGCGGACGTGGAGATTTTCAATTTTTAGCATCGGAGTTCTCTTTGTCACTCGACAGCCCATCCAAACGTTCGATGTCGGCGAGGTCTTGAAGGCGACCGACAGCGCGCTTGTTCTTGCGCAAATCGTCCAACCCTATAATCGATGCCACTACATCGCCGATCGGTACATCGACTCGTCTCGAAAAACACTCGTCGAAATCCACGCCGTCCGCAAAATTGATCAGCTCGATTCGATTCGGTTCTGTACCTATAACCAACATCGCTCGAGGCTTGCAAAACTCCGACGCGCACACTTTGATACTTTCAAACCCGAAATCTCGAAGCGCCGCGATGAGCCTTTCCGCGTTGTCCGCTGTCGCGCGAAACCAAACGTCCATGTCTTGCGTATAGCGGACATGTCCATGGGCGCCTAGCGCAACGCCGCCGACCACCATGTAATCCACGCGGCGTTCGTCCAGCACCCGGATAAATTCTTGCCAGTCATCGCGAACGTTCGACATCGCGCGTCCGAATGTCAAAAACGAAGGGCGGGTTACCGCCACGGAAGAGTTCATTGCCTTCTCTATGTAGCTGAAGCGTCGCGGCGAGCCGTTCCGAAAACGAGCGTGTGAGCCAATACTCGCAAGGCTTCGGAACCGGCTCTTCATTCCCGACAAAGCGTATCGTGCGTTCGACTACCCGAGTCATCCAACCGCTCCTTCCAAACTCACTTCCAGCAACTTCTTCGCCTCGACGGCAAACTCCATCGGCAATTCCTTGAATACTTGCTTGCAGAATCCGTCGACGATCATCGACACCGCGTCTTCTTCGCTCACGCCGCGCGCGCGGCAATAGAACAACTGATCGTCGGAAATCTTCGATGTCGTGGCTTCATGCTCGACGATCGCGCCGGGATTCTTCACTTCAATATACGGAAACGTGTGCGCGCCGCACTTCTTGCCGATGAGTAGCGAATCGCATTGTGTGTGGTTGCGCGCGCCGTCGGCGCCCTTCTCCACTTTGACCAGACCGCGATACGTGTTCTGTCCGCGTCCGGCGGAAATGCCTTTGGATACAATTTTACTTTTGGTATTTTTACCAATGTGGATCATCTTCGTGCCGGTATCGGCCTGCTGGCGATGGTGGGTGAGCGCAACGGAGTTGAATTCGCCCACGGAATCATCGCCGCGCAATATGCAGCTCGGGTATTTCCATGTGATCGCCGATCCGGTTTCGACTTGCGTCCACGAAATCTTGGCGCGCACGCCGCGGCAATCGCCGCGCTTGGTGACGAAGTTGTAGATGCCGCCGACGCCGTTTTCGTCGCCGGGATACCAGTTCTGCACGGTCGAATACTTGATGTTCGCGTCGTCCAGCGCGACCAGTTCGACGACGGCCGCGTGCAATTGATTCTCGTCGCGCATCGGTGCGGTGCAGCCTTCGAGATACGACACGCTGGCGCGTTCTTCCGCGATCAGCAGCGTACGCTCGAATTGCCCCGTGTCGCGTGCGTTGATGCGGAAATATGTCGACAATTCCATCGGACAGCGCACCCCTTTCGGCACGAATACGAAACTGCCGTCGGAGAACACGGCGGAGTTCAGCGCGGCGAAATAATTGTCGCCCGGCGGCACGACGCTGCCGAGATAGGTGCGCACCCGATCCGGATGCTCGCGGATCGCTTCGGACATCGAACAGAAAATAACGCCGGCTTCAGCGAGTTCTTTTCGGAATGTCGTGCCGACGGAAACGGAATCGAACACCGCATCGACGGCCACGCCGGCCAATCGCGCGCGTTCGTGCAGCGGCACGCCGAGTTTGTCGTACGTTTCCAGCAATTTCGGATCGACGTCCGCCAGCGATTTCGGCCGGTTCTTCGGCTGCGAGAAATAACTGATCGCCTGAAAATCGATCGGATCGATGCGCAATTTCGCCCAATGCGGCGCATGCATCGTCAACCAGTGCCGATAAGCCTTGAGCC
Source organism: Rudaea sp. (assembly GCA_036267795.1). Taxonomy (GTDB): domain Bacteria; phylum Pseudomonadota; class Gammaproteobacteria; order Xanthomonadales; family Rhodanobacteraceae; genus Rudaea. The sequence goes on along the minus strand of DATAVJ010000170.1, from coordinate 9,728 downwards.
GCCATTCGGTCATCCATTCCGGTTCGCTCTTGCGCGCGGAAATGGCGCGCACGACGTCTTCGTTCAAACCGGGTGGAAGGCTTTCCGATTCGATGTCCGTGACGAATCCGGCCGAGTAGCGGCGGTTCATCGCCTCGGTGACGGCTTCGTTCGCCGCGATTGGTTTGACGATGTCGATCGAGTCGCTGTTCATCGCGTCAAGCCGTCGCCAGCCGGGCGGGAATGGTGATGGGTTTTTTCACGGCCGGCTTCACCATGTCGGACAATTTCACGCTGTCGAGCGCTTGCGCGATGGCCTGATTGATGCGCCGCCAGTTCACCCGCACGCCGCAATGCGGCTCGTGACCGCAGACGCCTACATGCGCGCTGCATTCGGTCATGCCGATCGGGCCTTCCATCGCAATCACGATCTCGGCGATGCTGATGCGCTCGGGCGAACGCGAGAGGCGATAGCCGCCGTTCACGCCGCGAAACGATTCGACGAGCTGAGCCTGCGCGAGTTGCTTCAGCAATTTGCTCACGGTCGGCACTTCCAGACGCGCTTTCTCGGCCAGATCCTGTGCGCTGTGCACGGAATCCGGCGCAGCCGCGAGCACTGTCATAACGACAGTGGCGTAATCGGTGAGTTTGCTGACTCTAAGCATGGCGGTCTTCGTGAAAAGTGAGGCTATGGACGGCCGCTTGTTGATCTTCGCGATCATGGACGATCGCATTAATACAGTACCGAAATTGTACTATTTCGACGCCGGCGAGTCAAAACGTTAAAATGCCGCGCATGAGTGTGAACACCAACCATCGCGCGGCCGATTTGCGGCGCTTCGTAGCGGCGAATCTCGGCGAAGAACGTTTCGAGCTTGCGGTCGCGTCGGCGGACGCGAGTTTCCGTAGTTATTGGCGCGCGACCGTACGCGGCGCATCGTGGATCGTGATGGATGCGCCGCCCGCGCAGGAAGACGTGCGCCCGTGGCTCGACATCGGAGCGCGCTTGCGCGCAGCGGGATTGCACGCGCCGGACGTGTTCGCCGTCGATGCGGAAAACGGATTCGTGCTGATGGAGGATCTCGGCACGCGAACCTATTTGCCGGAACTGCGCGATGGCAACATCGACACACTTTACGGCGATGCGCTGGACGCGTTGCTGCGCATGCAGGAGCGCGTGCCGGCGGAAAATCTGCCGGTATTCGACACCACTCGCACGATTCCGGAAATGGAATTGCTCGGCGACTGGTTCCTGCGCCGGCATCTTGGATTCAACCCGAGCTGCGACGAATGGGACGTTGTCGAAAACGCGCTGCGACATATCGCCAACGGCGTCGACGAACAGCCGCGTCGATTCATGCACCGCGATTATCACAGCCGCAATCTGCTGATCACGGCCGAGCACAATCCTGCCATCATCGATTTTCAGGGTGCGATGTTGGGACCCGTCACGTACGATCTCGCGTCGTTGCTTCGCGATTGCTACATCGCATGGCCGATCGAGCGAGTGGAGGGTTGGGTCGAGCGTTATCGGCAACGGCTCGTCGGCACGGGCATCGTCGCTGTCGGCGGTGTGCACTTTCGGCGTTGGTTCGACCTCGCCGGGTTGCAACGGCACATCAAGGTTCTCGGTCTTTTCTGCCGATTGAACTATCGCGACGGCAAGGCGAATTATCTGAACGATCTGCCGCTGGTATTGCGCTACGTGCTCGATGTGGCGGCGTCTTATCCGGAACTTGTGGATTTTTCCACATTGCTCAAAAAGATTGTCGGCGGGCGCGACATCACGCAACCGCACTATCGTCCCCTCATCGCCGCGCCATGATCGAACATGCGTTGATTTTTTCGGCGGGCCGAGGCGAACGGATGCGGCCGCTGACCGACGCGACGCCGAAGCCCTTGCTCGACGTGCGCGGCAAACCGCTGATCGGGTGGCATCTGGAAAAGCTCGCGCGCGCCGGTGTGCGCGAGGTCGTGATCAACACGTCGCATCTCGCTGCGCGATTTCCGGCGATGTTGGGTGACGGCGCGACCTGGAATCTGCGCATCCGCTATTCGTTCGAAGGTCCCGAACCGCTGGACAGCGGCGGCGGCATGCTGCGTGCGCTGCCGTTTCTCGGACACGAACCGTTTCTCGCCGTCAACGGCGATATTTTTACGGATTTTGATTTTTCCACATTGCCGCAAAATCCATCCGGCCTTGCGCATCTGGTGATGGTGGACAATCCGGCACATCACCAGGCCGGCGATTTCGTCTTGCGCGATGGGCGCTTGTTCGACGAGCCGACACCGCGATTGACGTTTGCGGGTATCGGCGTTTATCGGCCGTCGCTGCTGGATGGGCAATCGGACGAGAAATTTTCCATCGTGCCGATTCTGCGCAACGCAATGCATCGCAACGAAATAACGGGCGAACACTATCGCGGCAGGTGGAGCGACGTCGGCACACCCGAACGTCTGGCGGAACTCAACTCAGGTTTGCGCGCCGATTAGTTTGCGCAAGAACGGCACGGTCACGCGGCGTTTCTGCGCCAGCGATGCACGGTCGATGCGTTCTATCAATGCGGCAAGACTGCCAAGATCGCGCGGTGTGTGGTCGAACATCCAGTCGATCACGGCGTCATCGAGATCGATGCCGCGGGCGCCGGCGCGCTGACGTACCGCTTCCCGACGCGCGGCATCCGACAATGGTTTCAACGCCGATTGCGTGCAGCTCGAGAGCCGCGAAACGAGATCCGGCAGGCGAATGCCGAGTTGCGGCGGCGCGGCGGACGCCGCGAACAGCACGAAGGATTGCTCCGCGCTAGCGCGATTGAACAGATCGAACAATGCGTGTTCGGCGTCCGCATCGCCGGCGATGGCGTCGACGTCGTCGATGGCGAGAAATTCACTGCCGCCGAATGCGCGGATCGATCGCTCGCGATCGCTCGGCATTTTCGACAACGGCAGATATTGCGCCGTGCGTCCGTGCGCCGACGCCGACGCACATGCCGCGAACAACAGGTGCGTCTTGCCACTCCCGTTCGCGCCGCTGAGAAAAATCCACGGTGTTTCCGCTGCGGACGCGCACACGAGTGTATCGACGGCGATCTCGTTGCCGTCGGTTACATACGTGTCGAAACGGTGCTGTGCCGGCCAGCGCAATGTCAGCGGCAGTTGCTCGCTCATCGTTTTTCGGCGGGCGGACTCGACGGCAGTGCGGGATTGTCAACCACGATCACGCTCGACGCGCCCGGCAAGACAATGGCCGGTTCGCGGCCATGCCGATACAGATCGCTGGCGCGATAACGTCCATGCAGATAGCGCAGAACGACCATGCACACCGACGCGAGCGGCAGCGCGAGCAGCACGCCGAGAAATCCGAACAATTCGCCGCCGGCAAGCACTGCAAAGATGACGGCGAGCGGATGCAAGCCGATTTTTTCGCCCACCAGACGCGGCACGAGAACGTAACCCTCGATCATCTGGCCTACGATGAAAACGCCCAGGACCAGAAAAACGTGCATCCAGTCGTGATACTGCACCACGGCGGCGATGAGCCCCATCAGAATTCCGGTGATGCTGCCCAGATACGGCACGAAGCTGATCAATCCCGCGATGATGCCGATGAGCGGACCGATATCGATGCCGACAGCCCACAACGCGATGGCGTACAACGCACCGAGCGAAAGCATTACGGAAAGTTGCCCGCGCACGAAACCGCTGAGCGTTTCATCCGATTCGCGCGCGAGTTTCGCGACGGTGGGTTCGACGGAACGCGGCAGCAGATCGTGGATGTTGTCGATCATCGTGTGCCAATCGCGCAGCAGATAAAAGAACGCGACCGGCACTACGACGACGTGGATGATCCAACCCACCACCGTGAAACCGGACTTCGACAACACCGCCACGACGGTCGCCGCGGCGCCGCCCGCTTCTTTCCAATGCTCCTGCAATACCCCGACGATCGATTGCATGTCGGGCGCTTCCAGGCTGAGATCGAATTTCGCGTTCAGCCACGGCACACCTTCGTTCTGCACCCACGCGATCCAGTCGGGCAGATGGCGGATGAGCGTCGCGATTTGCCGCTGCAGATACGGGATCAGCAACACCAGCACGACGATCATAAGGATCAACAGCACGAGAAACACGATCGTCGTCGCCAGCGTGCGGCTGAGTTTCATGCGCTGCAGACGGTCGACGAGCGGATCGAACAGGTAAGCGAAAATCGCCGCGACGGCGAATGGCGTGAGTACGGGCGCGAGGAGGTACAGCGCCGCAAAAATCAGCACGACAAGCGCGATGAGCTGCCAGCGCTGGGCGACTTTCGGCGTCATTGCGTACGCTCCCGCGCGCGGATGCGCAGCGCTTTCGCCGACCAGATGGCGACGTACTGCAGACCGCTCACGATGGTTATCGCGGCCGTGACGTAGATGGCGAACGTCATCGCGGCCGGCGGCAACTCGAACCATGTCGTGAGATGCACCAGTTGCAGGAGCACGTAGACGATCTGCACGCAGGTATTTATTTTCGAGAGCAGCGTCGGCTCGCCGCTGATGCGTCCGACGAACGCGTGGTACGCGATGGCGCCGGCGACGATCAGCACGTCGCGCCCGACGACGAGCCACGTCAGCCATTCCGGATGCGCGCCCACGAGACCGAGCGACACGAAACAGCCGATGAGCATCAGCTTGTCGGCGATCGGATCGATGATTCCGCCGATCCAGCTTTGCCAGTCGAAATGCTTGGCGAGCCAGCCGTCGAGCGCGTCGGTGAATCCGGCGATCAGAGCGACGATCACGGCCGCGTCGTAACGGCGATCGCGAATCAGCCACACCAGCGGAATGACGAGCAGCATGCGCAGCGCGGTCAGCGCGTTGGGCAGATGGCGCAGCGGCGATGGCCTCGTCGGCGGCATCGGATCAGCCAATCACGGCTGCATGTCGAGCAAGGCGTCCACGCCGTCGACCGGCGGCTTCGCGTTGGCGACGCGGATCGGTCCGTTGCCGAGCGAATCGAGCACGCGCTGCAGCGGTCCGACGGTGTCGATCTGCAATTCCACGCCGTCGCCGCGCGCCTGTTCGGCCTGCACGCCGCGCACGAGTTCGTTGCGGCTGAGCGTGCCCATGAGGCGCGCATATGCATCGGCGGAACCGACGCCGCGCACCCAGACGCGATAACTCTGCGGTTTCGTATCGACCACCGCCGGCGCGGCATCGCCGCTTTTCGCGCCCGCGCTGCCGAGCAATTGATCAATCGCCTCGCGGTCGAATTGCGCGGAGAGCATCAAGTGCGATGTCGCGACATCCTGCGTGAACTGGTATTGCTGCACATAACGCGAGGCGCCGGCCACCGCCTTGGCGATGTCGGGCCGCGCCAGAACCGATGCGTCGCCGCCCACTTTGGTGAACACCTGCGCGAGCGCGGCTTTCAGGCCTTCGTTGCGGTCGCCTTCGGATTGCGAATTCACCGGCACCTCGCCGGAATAAAGACCGCCCGCCATGGCCGGCGCGGCGAGCCATACGGCCAGAACGAGGAACAGATAACGCACGAAGACGCGGCGCACTGCGAGTTATCCATGGCGATGCAGGTTTGCAGTCTGCCCAATCGCGGCGCGAACGTCTATCATTTGCGCCCCGCACCCGATCGCCCGCCATGGCCGACAAACAAGCCCTCACTTACCGCGCCGCCGGCGTCGACATCGACGCGGGCGAAGAAGTGGTCGAGCGCATCAAACCGCTGGTGGCGCGCACGTTCCGCAAAGAAGTGATGGCGGGACTCGGTGGATTCGGCGCGCTGTTCGAACTGGCGGGGCGCTACAAAGAACCCGTACTCGTGTCCGGCACGGATGGCGTCGGCACAAAGCTCAAACTCGCGCAGATGCTTGAACGGCACGACACGATCGGCATCGATCTCGTGGCCATGTGCGTGAACGACGTGCTCGTGCAGGGCGCGGAATCGCTGTTCTTTCTGGATTATTTCGCGACGGGAAAACTCGATGTCGCGACGACGGTGAGCGTGATCGGCGGCATTGCGAAAGGTTGCGAGTTGGCCGGCTGCGCGCTGATCGGCGGTGAAACGGCCGAGATGCCCGACATGTATGCGCCGGGCGAATACGATCTGGCCGGATTCTGCGTCGGCGCGGTGGAGAAATCGACTCTCATCGACGGCTCGAAGATCAAGGCCGGCGACGCGATCATCGGCATCGCATCGAGCGGTCCGCATTCGAACGGCTATTCGCTGATCCGAAAAATCGTCGAGCGCGCCGGAAATCCTTTCGACATGGATTTGAGCGGCACGAAACTCGCCGACGCGCTGATGATGCCGACGACGATTTACGTGAAGCCGATTCTGCAATTGCTCGCAAAACAGTCCGTGCACGGCATGGCGCACATCACGGGCGGTGGCTTGACGGAAAACATCATTCGCGTCGTGCCGGATAGTCTCGGCATCGCGCTCGACAGCACGCAGTGGAAAATGCAGGCCGTGTTCGACTGGCTGCAACGCGAAGGCAATGTGGCGCAGGTGGAAATGTGGCGCACGTTCAATTGCGGTATCGGTTTCACGGTTATCGTCGGCAAGAACGATGCTGACGCGACGATCGCGAATTTGCGCGACGTGGATTTAACGGCGACGCAAATCGGCGAAGTCGTGAAGGAAAACGGCGCCGAGCGCGTAAGAATCGCGTGACGCGCACGGCCAACGATGGCAGGAGGTCGGCCTCATGACACTCGCATTCCGTATTTTCATTGCGCTCGCATCGACGCTCTCGCTTCCGTCGTTGGCTGCGGTTCCGACCGAATTCGTCGTCGCGGCGGACAAGACGTCGTTTCATCCGGCCGTTCCATTCCGCGCCGGCGATCGGTTGTACGTGTCGTCGCAGCAGCTCGATCCGCGCGACATCATCGCGCTCGGCCGCTGCACCGAGCCGAACTGCGCGAACATGGAAATTATTCGCGCGTGGACGCCGCATTCGCGGCGGCATTCGCTGAGCGATTATGTGAACATCCAGCAGGACGGCGACTATGTGTTTTTCGGCAGCACGGTACCGTGGTCGCTGCCTGCCCACGAAGCCCGAGGTTGTCTTCGTTCGGCACCGCTCAACAAAGTATGCAGCGAAGCCAGGCGCATGAGCATCATCGATTCGAAATCTGCGCCGGATGTTTTCCGTGTCCGTTTCAGTTCGGATAGCTGGTTCTGGGTGCGTCGCGTGCGTGCGGCGACGCGCTAGGGCGTGCGAGTCGTCGTTTTTGCCTCAGGACGCGGCACTAACTTCGCGGCGCTTTCCGATGCGCAGCGCGCAGGAAAATCGCGCATCGAATTGTGCGCATTGCTGAGCGACAAAGCGGACGCACGCGCACTGCACGTTGCGCGAGATGCCGGCGTCGCGGCCATTGCGCTCGATCCGAAAAAGTATACAAGCCGCGCTGCGTTCGATCGTGCGCTATTCGACGCAGCCGCCGAATTCCGTCCGGAACTCATCGTGCTCGCGGGCTTCATGCGCGTGATCGATCCGGATGTCGTCGCAGCGTGGCGCGGACGCATTATCAACATCCATCCGTCGTTGCTGCCGAAATATCCCGGTCTTCACACGCATCAGCGCGCGCTCGACGCGGGCGATGCGATGCATGGCGCCAGTGTTCATTTCGTCACACCTGAACTCGATGGCGGACCGGCGATCAGTCAGGTCGCGATCGGCGTGAAGGCGAATGACGACGCGCGGACGTTGGCGTCGCGGCTGTTGCTGCGCGAGCATCGATTGCTGGCGGCAACAGTCGACCTGATCGCGCGCAAACGCATCGCGCTTACCGATAACGGTGTGACGTTCGACGGGAATTTGCTGCATCATCCGCTGCGGCTCGCGGACGACGATCGCCTGCAGGAAATTTGAACGTTGGCGACACGCCACATTCAGCTTGTCTGTGGCAGCCTGCGCGCATCCAGTTCGGAGCTTGTCGATCATGTTCGCATCGCGTTTGACTTTCATCGTGTCTTCGTTGTTTGCCGCTGGCGCGGCAGCGGCCGCCGAATCGCCCGTGCAACCGTTCCATGCGGACTACACCGTTTCGCGCAACGGCAAAGAGATGGGCAAAGCGACGCTGGATCTGCGCAATACGGGCAACGACTGGGAATTCCTCAGCCAGACGCACGGCACCTCCGGCATGGCCGCGATGCTCGGCGTCGATATCGAGGAAAAATCCACCTTCTCCTGGAACGCGAACAAGCCGGAATGCATCACGTACAAGTATTCGCAGAAAGCGCTCAAGTCGCGCAGGACCTCGATCACGTGCGACTGGAATGCGAAATCCGCGAACGTGGACGACAACGGAAAATCGGCGAACGTCGCGCTCGCGTCTCCCGCGATGGATCGGCATCTCGTGGCGCTCGCGCTCATGGCCGATTTGAAAGCCGGATCGTCCGCGCTGAATTATCCGGTCATCGACAAAGACCAGGTTTCCGATCAGCACTACGTGCAGGCCGGTCACGAAACGATTTCGCTCGGTTCTTCGAATGTCGATGCGGTGAAAGTCGCGCGCGATCGCGGCGCAGACAGCAAGCGTCAAACGACCTATTGGTTTGCGCCGCAGCGCGGATGGCTGCCTGTGCAGATCGAGCAGGTCGAAAAGAACGGCGAAACGATTACGATGCGTTTGGCGTCTGCGAAATAAGCGACTGCGAAATTAAAGAGAGCGTACGCGCGGAAGCGTCGGGTTTGGCGATGTCGCACATGCGTTCGCGCATCGCGGCGAGCGTCGCCGGGGCCGACAACAAACGCAGCAATTTATACTCGAGCGCCGCCGCGTCGTTCGCCTTCATCGCCACGCCGGATTCGAGCAAATAGTCGGCGTTGCGCTCTTCCTGCCCCGGAATCGGTGCGACGAGAATCATAGGCAACTGCATCGCCAGGCATTCCGAGGTGGTCAGTCCGCCAGGTTTCGTGATCGCGATGTCCGATGCGGCCATCAGACGCTCGATGGTGCGCGTGAATCCCATCGGGAAAATCGTCGCTGGATAGCGCGCTGCCATCTCCTTCAATGCCGCGAGCAGCTTTTCGTTTTTACCGGCGAGCGCGATGATTTGAAAACGCGGATTCGTCTTGTCGTTCTGCAACGCGGCCAGTCGTTCGACCAACATTTCGATGCCGCCGACGCCGGCACCGCCGGCCATCATCAGCAGCGTCGTGGTATTCGGATCGAGGCCGATTTCCTGGGCGCACGTCGCGCGATCCAACGTCTGCGAAAATTGCGGCGCGATGGGGATTCCGGTTACGTGCACGTGCTCCGCAGCGATGCCGCGCTCGGCGATGCGCCACGCGATTTCTTCGTTCGCCACGCAATAGCCGCGCATGTGTGGATGCACCCACAGCGCGTGAACATCGAAGTCGGTGACTTGCACCCACACCGGCGGCGTGGCGTGGCCGCGTTCGATGCGCCGCGAAAGCAGTTCCGGCGGAAGAAAGTGCGTGCAGACGATGGCATCGGGCGCGAGGCGCTCGAGTTCCGTTTGCAGCTTGCGCGTGTTCATGCGCTCGATGCGGCGGCGCAGCGACGATATTTTCGATTCATCCGCCGGGCGATCGGTGTGCTTGTACAGATACGCCCAGACGAGCGGCATCTTTTCGATGAGCTTCAGATACGAATCGAAATACAGTTTGCGGAAACTCGCGGGCACGAGATCGAGAACGTCGATGTGCGTCGTGCGCAAACCCGGAAATTCGCGCTCGGCCGTTTCGCACAATGCCTGCGCCGCGCGGATGTGTCCCGCGCCGG
>DATAVJ010000169.1:0-24730 GCA_036267795.1 Rudaea sp. | reverse complement strand
GACATGCGGCCGAAGCTCGGTGTCGTCGTCAAGCCGGTGCCGTCGTTCGCGGAGAAAACCGCACCGGGCGCGTATTACGAGGAAGGATCGTTCGACGGAACGCGTCCCGGCACGTTCTTCGCGAACATGCGCGATACGACGGAAACGCCGAAGTGGGCGATGCGCACATTGGCATATCACGAAGGAATTCCCGGACACCATTTCCAGCTTTCCATCGCGCAGGAAATTCCCGGATTGCCGTTCTTCCAACGCATTCTCCCGTTCACCGCATACGTGGAAGGTTGGGCGTTGTATTCGGAGCGGCTGGCGTGGGAAATGGGCTTCGAGAAAAATCCGCTCGACAATCTCGGCCGCCTGCGCGACGAGATGATGCGCGCGGTACGGCTGGTGGTGGACACCGGCATCCATTACAAGCGCTGGACGCGCGAGCAGGCGATCCAGTACATGATGGACAACACCGGCATGGCGGAGAGCGATGTCACCGCGGAGATCGAGCGCTATTTCGTCGATCCCGGTCAGGCGTTGGCGTACAAAGTGGGCATGCTGAAGATTCTGCAGCTGCGGGAAAAGGCGAAGGCGGAACTCGGCGAGCAGTTTGATCTGGCGCAGTTTCACAATCAGGTGCTGGATAACGGTGCGTTGCCGTTGGAGTTGCTCGAACGCGTCATCGACGACTGGATAGCGACCACGAAAGCCAAAACCTGACGCGTGAGCTTTGTCATTCCCGCGAATGCCGGGATCCGGATTTTTTTCATAGAAGCTTCCGCCGTCAGAAAGTCAGCGGAGGCTTTTTCATCAAACGTTCAATGAAACCGCCGCCAACCCAACGCCGATCAACGAGGCTGCGATCACGTCACTGGGATAATGCAACCCCAGTACGATCCGCGACGCCGCCACCATCAACGCGAACGGCACCAGCAACGGTGCCAGTATCGGAAAGTACGCCAGCGCAACGACAGTGAACGACACCGCATGCAGCGTATGCCCCGACGGAAAACTGAATTCGTCCAGCGGTGCCACCGGCGTGACGATCTGCGCGTGCGAACGGAATGGCCGCGGGCGCCTCGTCCAACGTTTGAGATACCGATACATCGCCGCCGCGATCAGGCCGGTGATCGCCATGCGCAGCGCGCAATGGCGGCCGAGTTCGCCGCCGAACGCCGCGATCGACAGCATCAACGCATACCAAAATACGCCGTCGCCGAGACGGCTGATCATTCGAACAAGGCAGCCACGCGGCCGCGGCTCACCCAGCGGTTGCAGGCCAGGCACAAGCGCCATTCGCCGCTATACATTTCCACATTTTGCCAAAGGCGCATGCTCGTCATGCCGCGCTGCTCGCGTTGAGTCCGCCCAGAAGGTCGGCGAAATTCGCGCAAACCGACAACGGATCGAGCTTCTCGACGGCATTGCGCGCCGTCGTGCGCATCGGATGGCGCGCGGTGTCGTCGCGTGCGAGTTCCACCGCGGCGGCGATGAAGGCGGCGTCGTCGCGGAACGCCACGCGGCGGCCGCAGTCGTCGCACAGGTGTTCGCGCGCGGCGCCGTAGTCGAACGCGACGGTGGGCACGCCGCTCGCCATCGCTTCCAACGTGACGTTGCCGAACGTCTCGGTGATGCTGGGAAACAGGAACAGGTCGCCGCTGGCGTAATGCGTGGCCAGCGCATCGCCGCGTTGCATGCCGCAGAAAATAAAGTCGGGGTTCTGCGCCTGTAGCGGCACACGGCTAGGACCGTCGCCAACCCACACGAAACGCGCGTCGGGACGTTGGTTCTTTATCGCACGGAACGCCCGAACTGCCAGCTCGAGGTTTTTCTCGGCGGCGAGCCGTCCGACATGGATTACGGCAAGCTGATCGTCGCGCAATCCCCATTCGCGGCGCAGCTTGTGGCTGCGGCGATCGGGCGAGAACAGGCGCGTATCGACCGCGCGCCGCAGCAGCTCGACATTATCGAAGCCTTTGTCGCGCAGGAAATCCGCGAGTTGCGATGTCGGCACGAGCGTCTTGGCGCTGCGGCCGTGAAAGCGGCGCAGGTAGGCGAGAACGATCGGCGTGATCCAGCCCAATCCGTAATAGCGCGCGAATTCGTCGAAGCGCGTATGCAAGCCGCTGCACGCCGGAATGCCGAGCGTGCGTGCCGCCTGCAATGCGGAACTGCCGAGCGGACCTTCCGTCGCCACGTACAAGGCATCCGGTTTTCCACTTTTCCACAATGTCTCAAGACGCCGGCGCGCGGGCAGACCGAAACGCAGGCCCGGATAACGCGGGATGCGCATGCCACGCACGAGGATGTCGCCATTTTGTGCGCCGTCGTCGTCGATGCCCGGCTGGCGCGGCCGGATCAGTTGAACCTCGTGTCCCGCTTCCTGCAAACCGCGCGCGAGACCGGCCACGGTGAGCGCTACACCGTTGATCTCCGGCGGATAGGTTTCGGTGACGATGGCGACGCGCATAGCCGATCTCCGCATGGGCGGAAGGCTATGCGCGTGCGGTTAATCCGCGATGACGCGCAGATGACCCGGGCGTGACAGACGCGTCGCGATGCGCTCAGCTCGCGCTGAACGGATTGCGCAGACGCGACAGGATCGCGTGACGTCCGGAATCGCGCGTGACCGGCGCGGTGACGACCGGCTCCATTTCGATGTGGCCGGTGGCGTTGTAGGCATTGGTGAAATCGATCACGTCGGCCAGCGTGGCGCCGGTCTGATCGGAAATTTCAGTGAGCGTGGCCGGCTGCTTCATCATCACCGTCGCGATGCGGAAATGCTTCGGAAACTCGCGCTCGATCTGCGGCCAACGCGACAATTTATACTTTGCGTCGATATCCAGATCGTGGGTGAGCCGGCCGTTCGAACCGAGTGCGTGAAACAACCACAGCAGCCGCGAATACGATTGCCCCTTGCCGGAGGTCTGCAGCGCGGCGAGATCGGCGTATTCGAGAGGTTGCCATTCGTCGAGCGTGATGACGCGCTTGAAATACGGCGTGAGCGCGCGCGCGGTTCCTTCGGCGTAGTAGGTCTTGTTGCCGGGATCGAGGATGAGTTCGGGTGCGTCGTTTATCGCCAGACGCACCGCCTGGGCAAGCGCGCCGTCGGCAAGCCAGTCGGCAAGTTTGCGTTCCATCGAGGGCGGCGGCGTGACTTCGATGACGGCTGGTGCGGGTGGCGTAGTCGGCGCCGCAGCGACGGACGCGGGTTGCGGACTCGCCACGGGCGGCGCGACGACAGGCGTCGGCGGCTCCGCATACGTGCGTACCGGCTGTTGCGCATCGACATTGTTGAGGATCGTCGCCAGCTCGTCGGGCTTGACGGGTTTACGCAAGATCAGGTCGGCATCGTCGAAGCGCGGATTCTGTGTGAGCGCCGCCACCGGCTTGCCGGTGGAATGCGCGCGCAGCCAATCCATGTGCCCGTGCACGCTGTCGATATCGACGACGAGCAGATCGGCGTCGATGTCGTCGTGCAGCGTCCACGTTGCATTGAGTGCGCTCGCGGAATGCTGCAACATGTCGCGCATGCGCGCGGCATCTTCTTCGCTCGCGCCCTGCAGCGCCAAACGACGGCTCATAGTTTTCCCCGGAAAAACGTTCCAAAACAGCGCATTATACGATGATTCCAGCGCCGCGCCAGTGCACGGTTCAGCCGCGGCCGAAGGGTTTGCGCAGACGCGCCAGCAGGCCCGTCGGTTCGGGTTCCGAATGCCGCGGCTGGCGGCGTTCGACCTCGATCAATCCAATGGCGTCATAGGCGTTCACGACGTCGAACACGTCGCCCATCGCGACGCGTGCGTGCGCGGCGATTTCGTTGAGTTTCGCCGGTTGCTGCAGGGCCGCGATGATTCCGGTGTGGCGGGGGAAATCTTTTTCCACGCGCGGGAATATCTTGAGCTTGAAGCGTCCTCCGGGATCGAGATGCCGCGCCAGCTTGCCGCCGGAACGCGTGAGCACATCGAACCAAATCATGCGCGAATAAGGATGCGTTCCGTACTCGTTGCGCAGCCGCGTCAACTCCTGCGTCGTGACCGGGCGGAACGCGCTACGCGCAAAATCGCGTTGCATGTATGCGGCCAGCTCGCGCAGTCTTCCGGGCGCTACGAATTGTTTTTCTTTCGGGTCGAGCGTCAGCGGCGGCGCGCCTTCCAGCGACACCGTGGCCGGGCCGCCGAGCAGGTTTTTCTCCAAATAGTCGCGCAGGGGGAACGCGCCGGTTTCCGCCGCCGTGCCGGGCGATCCGAAGTTGATGCCTTCGGGTTTTTCGTCGCTTTTAAGGAAGCTTTTACCCGAATCGGCGACGCGTTTTTCACTGCGCAACGACGACGACGCATACGCAACTTGCGTATCTTTGTCGAGCATCATCGGCACCGCGAAATGCGGCTTCATGGCGTCGGCGTCGGGCCTCAACAGCTCGTCGAGACCGGGCGCGGGGTTTTCTTCCCGCTGGCGTGAATGGGTCTCGGCTGCGTTATCGTCTTCCAACTCGAAGGTCGGGCTGAAATTGTCGACGTCGTAAAAATCGTTGGCGAATTGATTCACTTCGGTGCTGCGCGTAACCGCCGTGGCGGACGAGGTGTTGAGCAGCGACACGAGCATGTCGGCGCGTAACGGTTTGGTCAGGCGGACTTCGCCATCGCGCAGATCTTCGGTTTCACTCATCAACGCGCAGCGCCGTCCGCTGCTGAACGAGCGGTTGCGCGCGATGCCGCCGGCGAGTTCGGATGGATCGACGATCATGAGATCGGCGTTGTCTTCGGTGCCCCAGCGCCAGCGGTTTTCCAACTGGCTGGCCGCGGCGCGCAGCAGCAAGCGCAGATGCGCGGTGTCTTCTTCACTCACACCGACGAGAGCCAAGTATTTCTCGCTTGCCACGAACCTCCCCTTGAACCGCCGCGGTCTGTTGCAGCGCTGTTGCCGAACGCCACGAATATACGCGAAAAACCTGCCATGGGCGCGGTCGGGCGGCTCAAGCGGTCAGGTCGGCGGGCTCGGCGGTTTCGTCGGAATTTTCAAGGCGGGTTTCGTCGTCCCGCGCGGCGCGCTGCTGCATCGACCACAACGCCGCGTAGCGGCCTTGGTGCACCAGCAAACTCTGATGCGTGCCGCGTTCGACGATGCGGCCGTGCTCCATGACGATGATCTCATCGGCATCCACGATCGTGGACAACCGATGCGCGATGACGAGCGTCGTGCGCTCGCGCGCGATGTCGCCGAGATCGCCCTGGATGATTTTTTCGGTGCGCGTATCGAGCGCGCTGGTGGCTTCGTCGAAAACGAGAATGGCGGGATTCTTCAGCACCGTGCGCGCGATCGCCACGCGCTGCTTTTCACCGCCGGACAATTTCAGGCCGCGTTCGCCCACGCGGGTTTCATAACCATGCGGCAGGCTCTGGATGAAATCGTGGATGTGCGCCGCGCGCGCTGCGGCGACGATGTCGTCGTGCGTCGCGTCCGGACGTCCGTACGCGATGTTGTAATAGATCGTGTCGTTGAACAGCACCGTGTCCTGCGGCACGATGCCGATGGCCGAGCGCAGCGAATCCTGCGTCACGTTGCGGATGTCCTGGCCGTCGATGAGGATGCGGCCGCCGATCACGTCGTAGAAGCGGTACAGCAATCGCGCCAAGGTGGACTTGCCCGCGCCGGTCGTGCCGACGACTGCGATGGTCTTGCCGGGCGGAACGGTGAAATCGACGTCGTCCAGTATTTCGCGGTCCGGATCGTAGTGGAACGACACGTGATCGAAGCGCACTTCGCCGCCGCCGACGCGCAACGGTTGTGCATTCGGCGCATCGCGGATTTCTTCGGGCTGATCGAGCAGACCGAACATGTTTTCGATATTGATGAGCGCCTGCTTCACTTCGCGATAGACCATGCCGAGATAATTCAGCGGCACCGCGAGTTGCAGCAGGAACGCGTTGACGAGCACGAGATCGCCGATCGTCAGCGTGCCGGCGGCAACGCCGGCCGCGGCGCGCCACAACAGCAGCGTCAGTCCCATGCCTACGATGCCTGCCTGGCCGACATTGAGCACGGCGAGCGTTTTCTGGCTCATCACCGTCGCTTCTTCGTATTTGCGCAGGGCGAAATCGAAACGTTCCAGCTCGTGGTGTTCGTTATTGAAATATTTGACGGTCTCGTAGTTCAGCAACGAGTCGACCGAGCGCGCATTGGCTTCCGTGTCCGCCTCGTTTTTCGCGCGGTAGTAGCGCATGCGCCATTCCGTGATGGACACGGTGAAGACGATGTATGTGACGAGCGTCGCCAGCGTGATGAGCGCAAAGGTCCAGTCATAGTGCAGCACCAGAATGATGCAGATCACGGCAATTTCGAACAGCGTCGGCAGGATCGTGTAAATCGTCCAATCGAGCAGATCGGCCACGGAGACCATGCCGCGTTCCACTTCGCGCGCCACCCCGCCCGTGCGCCGATCAAGGTGAAACCGCAAGCTCAAGGCATGCAGATGCCCGAATACCTTCAACGTAATCGCGCGCGACGTGCGCGCCAGTACGCGCGCGAACACCACTTGCCGCAACTCCTGGAACAGGGACGTGGAAATCCGCAACGCGCCGTACACGGCGAGCAGCAGCAGAGGCACGGCGAGCGGGCGCGCGTCGACGTTCATATCGTCGACCAGCCATTTCAGCGTGACGGGCACGGTGATGCTGGCGCCCTTGCTCGCGATCAGCAAAACCAGCGCGGCGATGACGCGCACGCGGTAGGCCCACACGTGCGGCGCGAGGCGCTTCAGCGTGGCGGTGACGGAAACGGCGCGGTTGGGCGGAGTAGTCGAAGTCATCCGGAATAGATCGGGATTGCGTGAATCGATAACAAGTCGGGCGGCGGGCGTATGATGCCAGCTTCACAACGGCGGGAGTCACTGCAATGCATAAACTAGCCTTGATCGCGGCCGGTTTGGCCTTCGTGGGTGCGACGGTATTTGCGGCGCAGAACGGCACGGCGTCTGGACCGGCACGTCAGAAGGCGCCGGCCGGTGCGAAGGTATTTTTCGTCGAGCCGAAGGATGGTGCCACGGTCAATCAGGACGTGACGGTCAAGTTTGGCGTCAGCGGGATCAAGCTCGCGCCGTCGACGGATACCACGCCGGGAACGGGGCATCATCATTTGCTGATCGATGGGAAAGAATTGCCGCCGTTGGATGCGCCGATTCCGAATGACGCCACGCATAAACATTACGGCAAGGCGCAGACGGAAGATACGGTTCGGCTGACGCCCGGGGATCATACGTTGCAGCTGGATTTTGCGGATGCGCTGCATATGCAGTTTGATCCGCCGATTGTCTCGAAGAAGATTACGGTTCACGTCAAGTAACGACGCGCCTCTGCTCCCTCTCCTCCGCTAGCGGGGGAGAGGGTTGGGGTGAGGGGGAAACGCGTCTGTCCTTATCGACGTATCCGCACGCACTTCAGCTCGTCATTCCGGCGAAAGCCGGAATCCAGTGACTTTGCTTTTGATCTTCAGGAACAAAAGCCGAAGCTTTCACTCGCCTGCGGCGAGCGAGTCACTTTCTTTGCCCGTGCAAAGAAAGTAACCAAAGAAAGCACGTTGTGCAGATTTGAGGGTGTGTTCGCCGAAGCCACATCCCTGTGCCTGCGTCGAACGGCGCACTTCCTGTGCGCCATTGGCGTCGCGGTTTATTTGGGGAAAAGCTGAAAGCGTTTTTAGCGCGACAGATCGATAGAGTACGTCGCGGTTCCGTCGCCGTTGTCTTTCACGAACGATATGTTGTCTATTCCCGATGCGCGCGCGATGTCCAGCTTGTTCGCGGTCGATGAGAATATGACGGGACCGGCGTTTTTGGTTTTCGCGAAATGCCAGTTGCGATCGCTGCCGAATTGCGTTCGTGTGATTTCTTTCGCGGCGCGGATGTACGCGATGAGCGCGTCACGATTGGCATCGGGTGCGGAGATGACGATGCTGTCGCCGCCGAGATTCGGGAATCGTCCGCCACCGCTCCCGCGGTAGTTGTTGGTCACGACGATGAACGGCTGATCGTCGCGGACCGGCTGGCCGTCGAGTTTCAAATCGCTGATGCGCTGCTGCACGGGTTGAGTGATGTCGATCGTGTACGTCAATCCGCCTTGAATCACATCGAAGTTGTACGTGGGCACGCGGCGATTGATCAATTCCTGCGGTTCTTTTTTCGCGGGATCGATGGTGTTGAACCATTCGGCGGATTTTTCCAGCCACGTTTTCACGCCGGCGCCGTCGGTTTTCACCGCCGTGATGGTGTTCGGATACAGATACAGATCGGCCGCGTTGTTGATGGCGAGCGGACCGGCCGGCACGTCGGTGTAGTCGCGTGCGCCGCCGAATCCGGCTTTGAAAGGAGACGCCGCCGACAAAACGGGAATGCTTGCGTATTGCGGCATATTCGACTTTATATACTTTTCCACATAGTCGCGCTGCGCCATGTTCACGATCTGCAACGCCGATGTATCGCCCACGGCGACGAAGTACGTGCTCATCTCGAAATCGGCCGTGCCGATCGGCGTCTTCACATAATCGATCGTCGCGTGATGTTCGGTCGCGACGAGTTCGCCGATGTGCGGGTCGGTTTCCACTGCTGCCGCATCGTTCGTCGGTTTCACAAGGCGCACTTCGGATTTCGTGGCGGCACGATCCACCTGCCAATGTGCATCGCGATACACCAGCGCGAGATCGATGATGCCGATGCCTTTGCCGAAATAATCGCCCATCACGGCCGGAACGTCATGCACGTAGCCGCGCGTGTTGTCGACATCGGGTATGTGTGCGTAGTGGGATTTCGGATCGTTCGGGTTCGGGAAAATATCGTGCGAATGTCCGAGCAGGATCGCGTCGATGCCCGGCACCTGCGCTAGATACCAACCCGCGTTTTCCATGTGCGGCGTGTACGGCGCGGTGTTGAGGCCGCCGTGATTGATGGCGATGACGATGTCGGCGCCGGCTTTCTTGATCTCGGGCAAGTATTTGTTGGCGGCTTCGACGACGCCCATCACGGTCACTTTGCCGTCGAGATTGCGTTTGTCCCAATCCATGATCGCCGGCGGCGCGAAGCCGAGCAGGCCGATGCGGATCTTTGCGGATTGTTCTTTGCCGTCCGCAGTTTTTGTCTTGATTGTTCGCGTGATCACACGCCACGGCGCATAAAGCGGCTTGCCGTCTTTCGCGCTGAATACGTTCGACAGCACGAGCGGAAAATTGGGACCCTTGCACTTTTTTGCGGCGATGCCGGCCACATTGAATGCGGTGCCGGTGCTGCGGCTCAGATAAC
Source organism: Rudaea sp. (assembly GCA_036267795.1). Lineage (GTDB taxonomy): Bacteria > Pseudomonadota > Gammaproteobacteria > Xanthomonadales > Rhodanobacteraceae > Rudaea. Next base: position 15,459 of record DATAVJ010000169.1, on the reverse strand, counting down.
CGAGTCCGTAATTGAATTCGTGATTGCCGATCGTGCCGGCGTCGTAATTGAGCGAATCCATCGCCTTGTAGATCGCCAATTCCTGATCGCATGCCGGCGGGGCGACCAATGCCTGGTAGTCGGCCAGCGCGGTGCCTTGAATGGTGTCGCCGTCGTCGAACAGCAGCGTGTTCGGGAAATCGTTGCGCGCTGCCGTGACGAGCGTCGCCGCGCGCTCGAGGCCCAGACTAGAATCGTCGGCGAGCTTGAAATAGTCGTAACTCATCACGTTCGTGTGCAGATCGGTCGTTTCCAGAATTCCGATCTCCGCGCGCGTACCGTCCGCGGGCGCGTGCGACGCGGGGTTTGTCGCGCAACCGGCGCAGGCGAGCAGTATGGTCAGCGTCAGTATAGTTTTCCGCATTCCGGAGTCCTCATTCGATCCCGCAAGTCTAGCGCGTCCGATGTTTCAGTTTCCTTCTGCACCTGCGTCGACGGAATGCATCTGCTACGCTTGTGGGCCGCCACATTTCCACGTTTCAGAATGACAGTACGCACTCGTTTCGCTCCCAGCCCCACGGGATTTCTGCACATCGGCGGCGCACGCACGGCGTTGTATTGCTGGCTCGAGGCGCGGCATCGCGGCGGGCAATTCATCCTGCGCATCGAAGACACGGATCGCGAGCGTTCCACCGACGCGGCCGTGCAAGCCATTCTCGACGGCATGAACTGGCTGGGCCTGCATCAGGACGAGGGTCCGTTCTATCAGACGCTGCGCATGGACCGATATCGCCAAGTCGCCAACGATCTGATCAAGGCCGGCAAGGCGTACTACGCCTACGAAACGAAAGGCGAGCTCGACGTCATGCGCGCCGCGCAAATGGAAAAGGGCGTGAAGCCGCGTTATGCGGGTATCTATCGCGACAAGAACGAGCCTGTGCGCGACGATCCGAATCGCGTGATCCGTTTCCGCAATCCCAGTTCCGGTTCGGTGGTTTTCAACGACAAGGTGAAAGGCCGCATCGAGTGGAACAACGAGGAACTCGACGATCTCGTGATGGTGCGTTCCGACGGATTTCCCACGTACAACTTTGCCGTCGTCGTCGACGACATCGACATGAACATCAGCGAAGTGATCCGCGGCGACGATCACGTGAACAATACGCCGCGGCAGATCAATATCTACAACGCGCTGGGCGCGCCGACTCCGGAATTCGCGCATCTGCCGATGATTCTGGGCGGCGACGGGCAAAAACTTTCCAAACGTCATGGCGCCGTCAGTGTGATGCAGTATCGCGACGACGGGTTCCTGCCGCATGCGCTGTTGAACTATCTCGTTCGGCTCGGCTGGTCGCACGGCGATCAGGAAATTTTTTCGCTGAAGGAAATGATCGCGCTGTTCGATGTGAGCAACGTCAACAAGGCGGCGGCGCGTTTCGATCTGGAAAAACTGAGCTGGCTCAATCAGCACTATCTGAAATTCGACAAACCCGAAGACATCGCGCCGCATCTGGAGTGGCAACTGCATCAGCAGGGTTACGATACGACGCATGGACCCGCGCCTGCGGATGTCGTGATCGCGCTGCGCGAACGCTCGCAGACGTTGAAGGAAATGGCCGACAAAGCCAGTGTCTGGTACGGCCCGATCACGCATTGGGACGATGCGGCCATCAACAAACATTTGAAGTCGCCGACCGCCGCGCATGCATTGACAGCGGCGCACGAACAACTCGCCGTGGTTCCCGAATGGACAGTGCAAAACGTGCACAAAGCCATCGAAGCGGCGGCGGCGTCGATCAATGAAGGAATGGGGAAAGTCGCGCAGCCGTTGCGCGTGGCGATGACCGGCACGCAAGTATCGCCCTCGATCGATCAAACCGTTTATCTCGCCGGGCGCGAGCGCGCACTCAGGCGCATCGAAGACGCGCTCGCGAAAACGTCGGGGCATGTATGAGCTGCGATCTGAATGCACTGAGCAACATCGACACCAGCGATCCGGACCAGCTCAACGCGCTCGCGGACCAATGCACATCCACACTTTTCAGTCCCACGCTGTGGATATGGGCCATCGGCCTCACCGTCGTCGGCGCCATCGTCGGCGCATGGATCGGCAAACGCAAAAACACCGTCACCCGCGACGCACTTCTCGGCGCCGCACTTGGACCCATCGGCTGGATCATTTCAATCTTTCTTCCAGCGCCCAAACCACCCAGGACTTGTCCTGCTTGCAAACGCGCGGTCGGCCCGACAGATGCGCATTGCAAATACTGCGGCGCGAAAATCACAGCAATCTAGCTTTCCAAAAAAAAATCGGCGAAACGAACAATGGCGCACAGGAAGTGCGCCGTTCGCCGCAGGCACGGGGGTGTGGCTTCGGCGAACACAGCCTACGCGAAGAGCAAACGTGCTTTCTTTGGTTTGGTTACTTTCTTTGCACGCAGCAAAGAAAGTGACTCGCTCGCCGCAGGCGAGTGAAAGCTTGGCTTTCCAGACATTAAACAAAGGCAAGGAACTGGATTCCCGCGTTCGCGGGAATGACAAGCTAGGGAGCAGAGCAAAGTCACTGGATTCCGGCTTTCGCCGGAATGACGCGCATAGAAGGCGTCAATCCGCGCCCAATCCACCCAGTGCTATCATTCCTCCATCTTGAACGCCGCGCAGTAACCCCGATATTTTCAGCAACCCGTGATGGCCACCAAATCCGCCCGCGCCGAACACCACCACCAACACGACGCCCGCGGCTTCGTGCGCGAGGTCTCGTCCGTCTGCGAAACGCGCGGTTTGCGGTTGACCGAAATCCGCATGCAGGTCCTGCAAATCATCGCGCAATCCGAAAAACCGATGAAGGCATACGACCTCCTCGATCGACTGAAAGACGACCGCAGCAACGCCGCACCGCCGACGGTCTATCGCGCACTCGATTTCCTGATCGAGAATGGCTTTATCCACAAGCTGCAATCGATCAACGCGTACGTGAGCTGCCATCATCCGAGCGTCGTCCATCAGGTGCCATTCCTGATTTGCGACGTGTGCGAATCCGCCGACGAAATCTGCGACGAACGCGTGTCGGGCCTGCTTACCGATCAGGCCAAGGCGCACGGCTTCCGCACGCACTCGCAAACGCTGGAAGTCCACGGCGTCTGCAGACAGTGCGCGAACGCCTGACAGGGCTATTCGGAAGCTCCAGCAGTCTGTCGATTCGGCAACGTGCCGGTTGCGCAATCGCATCGAACGTTATAATATAACAATCGTTATGCAGCCGACGCCCGAAAACACCATGCCGCAGAACGCCAGCCGCCGCGGCGTTGCGCGTCTGGCCGACCGCATCGGCGCCACCGCCTCATTCTTGTGTGCGATCCATTGCGCAGTGTTGCCGTTCGTCCTGGCCGCGCTGCCGGCTTTCGGGCTCGGATTTCTCGCCGATCACGGTTTCGAGCGCGGCTTCATTATCGGCGCGAGCCTGCTGGCGCTCGGCACCGTGATTCACGGCTATCGCCGGCACCGCGTGCGCCGCGCGCTGGCGCTGCTGTTGCCGGGACTCATGCTGTTGTGGATCGGCGGATTCGTGATGGACGCGCATTCGACGCTGATGTGGCACGCGCTATTCGTCGCATTGGGCGGGAGCTGTGTTGCCGCCGCGCACTTGACCAATCTTCGACTCGTGCATGTTCACGATCACAGCGCCTGCTGCGAGCATGACGACGCTCACGATCATCACGATCACGAAGTGGCACCGCACATCGAGAATCCGGTCGTCGGCTGATCCGCCGCAGTGCGGCAAGCTGCGCGCGCTGCTAAACTGCGCGCTTTCCCGACACGATTGGAGTGCTTAGATGGGCAGAGGCGACCGCAAGACACGCAAGGGCAAGATAGCGATCCGCAGTTACGGAAACCCGCGTCCGCATACCGCGACGAAAGCGGCGACCGGCGCTGTCGCCAAGAAAGCCGCGCCGAAACCCATCGCCAAGAAAGCGGCGCCCGTCGTCAAGAAAGCCGCCGCGAAAAAATCCGGCTGAGCAATCAGCACGTCGTCACGCGCGCGCCGTTCGCGTAAACCGCGCGCGCGAGATTTCCGCCGATCCAATAGCTGAGTTCGGACGGATGATCGACCTCCCAAATGACGAAGTCGGCGCGCTTGCCGGGCGCGAGAACGCCGCGATCGTTCAATCCTAAAGCGCGCGTACCGTTGATCGTCGCGCCGCGCAGCGCTTCCTCTGGCGTCATGCGGAACAAGGTGCACGCCATGTTCATCGCGTGACGCAACGACAACACCGGCGACGTACCGGGATTCACGTCGCTCGCCACGGCCATGGGCACGCGGTATTTCCGCAGCCAATCGATCGGTGGCAATTTCATTTCGCGCAACACATAAAACGCAGCGGGCAGTAAAACGGCGACGATGCCGGCACCCGCCATCGCGCGCACGCCATCTTCGTTCGTGTATTCCAGATGATCGGCGGACAATCCGCCGAACTCGGCGACCAGCGTGGCGCCGGCGGAATCCGTCAGTTGATCCGCGTGTAGTTTGACGGGCAAACCGAGATCGCGCGCCACAGTAAAAACCCGGCGAATTTCCTCCGGCGTGAATGCGATGTTTTCGCAAAACGCATCGACCGCATCGGCGAGATTCTCGCGCGCGATCGCCGGAAGCATTCGTGAGCAGATTTCGTCGACGTACTCCGATCGACGCCCGGCAAATTCCGGCGGCACCGCGTGCGCACCGAGAAATGTCGTGCGCACCGTAACGCCGAGCTGCTCGCCGATGCGGCGCGCCACGCGCAGCATCTTCGCTTCGTTGTCCAAATCCAGGCCGTAGCCCGACTTGATCTCGAACGTGGTGACGCCGTTGGCGAGCAACGCGCGGGCGCGCGGCAGCGATTGCGCGAACAGTTGTTCTTCGGCCGCCGCGCGGGTTTTGCTCACCGTCGAAACGATGCCGCCGCCGGCTCGCGCGATTTCTTCGTACGTTTTGCCGTTGAGCCGCATCTCGAATTCTTCGGCGCGATTGCCGGCGAATACGAGATGCGTATGGCAATCGACGAGGCCCGGTGTGATCCATGCGCCGCGCATGGATTCCACGCGCACCGCCAACGATTCGGGTGTGTCGGGAAGTGCCGAGCGAAACCCGGCGAAAACGATTTCGCCATTCTTCCAGCCGAGCGCGGCGTCGACAACGGCGCCATAGGGAACGCCGTCGTCGCGCATCGTCGCGAGACGGCAGTCGATCAGCAGGCAATCCCAACGTGGGTCGGACATGCGCGCATTATCGCAGAGCGCATGCGGCGCAGCGCAAACGCGTTCGGCTCAAGAATGCGAACGGCGGCGACTGGCGTTGAGGCGCCGGCATCGCTACGCTGGCGCTTTCCTGTCGGAACCGATCATGGGCATTCGCCGCTATTTCGCCGAGCACGCGTGGCTGCCGCACGGCTGGGAATCCGACCTGCGTATCGGCATCGACGACAGCGGAGCAATCGCAAGCGTCGACGCCGATGTTTCGCGCGACGATGCCGAAAGCCTGGGCCGTTTCGTGATTCCGGGCATGCCGAATCTGCACTCGCATGCGTTTCAACGCGCAATGGCCGGGTTGGCCGAACGGCAGACGCACGCCGAAGACAGTTTCTGGACGTGGCGCGAAACGATGTACGCATTCGCGGGCCGAATCGATCCGGATTCGTTGCGCGCGATCGCGGCGCAGTTGTACGTCGAGATGCTCAAGGCCGGCTACACGCAGGTTTGCGAATTCCATTATCTGCATCATCAGCCGAACGGATCGCCGTACGCGGATGCGGCAGCGATGTCGCTCGCGTTGATCGAGGCCGCGCAGGAAACCGGCATCGGATTGACGTTGCTGCCCACGCTGTACATGACGGGTGGTTTCGACGGGCGGCCGCTGTCGGAACGCCAGCGGCGGTTCGGCACGACCGTCGAAAGCTACCTCGAATTGCTGGAACAATTGCGCAAAATGGAAAATTCCACATTGCGCATCGGCATCGCGTTGCATTCGCTGCGAGCGGTGCCGGAAAGCGCCATGACGACGGTGTTGACGAGCCACGGACTTCGATCACCGCCGATCCACGTTCATGTCGCCGAGCAGATCGGCGAAGTGCAGGATTGTCTGGCGATCCGCAACGCGCGGCCGGTCGAATGGCTGCTCGATCACGCGGCCGTCGACGCACGCTGGTGTCTGGTCCATGCGACGCACGTCACGCCCGATGAGATTCGCGCGATCGCCAAAACGGGAGCCGTCGCCGGATTGTGTCCGACCACGGAAGCGAATCTCGGCGACGGGTTGTTTCCACTGAAATCGTTTCTCGACGCCGACGGCGCTTTCGGTATCGGATCGGACAGCCACATTTCCGTGTCGCCTGTCGAAGAATTGCGCTGGCTCGAATACGGGCAGCGTCTGAGCACGCGCCACCGCAACATCGCCGTTTCGGAATCGAGCGACAGCGTCGGCGAGACATTGTGGAGCGATGCGGTGTTCGGCGGCGCGCGCGCCGCGGGTGTTCCGATGGGCGCGATCGAAGGCGACAACGCGCAATCGCGAGCGGATTTGCTCGTGCTCGATGACGGATCGCCATTGCTCGCTGCGCGCGATACCGACAACGTGTTCGACACCTTCCTTTTTGCCGGCAACAGCCAACTCGTGCGTCACGTGATGGCCAACGGAAAATGGGCGGTGCGCGATTTTCGGCATCACGATGAAGAACGCATCGCAGAGCGTTATCGCGATGTCGCGCAGCGTCTCGCTGAATCGCTCTAGCATTCCTCGCGCCGATCAGGGGTTGGCGAGCATCGACTGCACGTCCGACAACGTGCCGTCATTTGGTTGCGGACGAATGTGCAGGATCGTCGTCAGCATCGGATAGATATCGACGTTATCGAATTCAGGAACGACGATGCCGTGCTTGAATGCCGGACCGTGCGCGATGAACAGTGCGCGCATGGCCGGGTCGTCGTTGTCGTAGCCGTGTTCGCCTTTCGACTGATGGTGCTTGGGATCGTCGAGCCATTTCTGCGTGTCGATCAGCCAGCCGTCGTCGGCGACGCACACGTAAGGCGGAATACGCGGATTGGTGCCGTAGTGCAGCCGCGCGGGAATTTCCTTCTTGCGCCAGCAGTGCATGTGAGCGTGCGGGGCTAGGATCGATGCATCGGCCTCGCGTTCATGGCCGGGTTTCGGTGCAAACGACGCGAGAACGCCGGCGGCCAGTTCGTCCAGGGCGTTCATGTCGAACGCGCGATCGATCACGACGATGTGCTCGGGATTTGTCGTCGTCATGCCGTGATCGGACACGATGACAAGATTCGCCGCGCCGAACAGGCCGCGCTGCTTGAGCCCATCGACCAGACGCGCAAGCGCGGCATCGACTTGGCGCAGCGCATCGTTCATTGCCGGCGAATCCGGTCCGTTGTCGTGGCCGACGTGATCGGTGGTATCCAGATATAGCGTGATGAAGCGCGGACGTTGCGATGCGGGAAGGTCGATCCACGACAGCACCTTGTCGACGCGCGCATCGATCGGTGTCTTGCCGTCGAACGGCACCCAGAATTCCGGGCGCACGCCGGCAATGGCAACGTCCGATCCGGGCCAGAACATCGTGGCCGCATGTCCGCCTTGTTTCTCGACGCTTACCCACAACGGTTCGCCGCTCCACCACGCCGGGTCTGCGATGGTGGACGCGTCTTTGTAAATGAACGTTTTCTTCGTCACGGGATCGGTAAATCGGTTCGCGACGATGCCGTTGTGATCCGGATACAAACCGGTCACGAGCGTGTAGTGATTGGGGAACGTGAGTGTCGGAAACGACGGGCGCATCGCGCGCGCATGCACGCCATCGCTGGCGAGCGCGGCAAGCGTCGGCGTGAGGCCGCGGTCGATGTAGTCGGCGCGGAAGCCGTCGAGCGAAATCAGGATCACGGGCGAGTAGGGGACGCTGTCGCTGACGCGTTGCGTCGAACAGCCCGCGGCTGCGATCAAAACGAGCACTGCGATCGAGCGGAAACCGATTTTCATGCGAAAAGAATTTGAGCGCCGATCGGGGATTGTCGCGGACGATCATGACAATCGCGCATTATTTTTCCGTCTGACTGAGCAAACGATCTAGAGCGTCGCCGCCGCGAACGTGTTGCAGCTCTTGATGTCGCCCGATGCGAAGCCCGCCTTGAACCAGCGCGCGCGCTGCGCCGATGTTCCGTGCGTGAACGAATCGGGCACGACGTTGCCGCGCGACTGTTTTTGCAACGTGTCGTCGCCGACGGCGGACGCGGCGTTGAGGGCGGCTTCGACGTCGCCGTCCTGCAGCCAGTTCAGTTGCGCCTGCGATTTGTTGCCCCACACACCGGCGAAACAATCCGCCTGCAATTCCAGGCGCACCGATAGACCGGTCGCCCCTTCCATTGCCTGACCGGAATGCTGTGCTTTCTCTTCCTCGTTCATGATGCCGAGCAGATTCTGCACGTGATGCCCGACTTCGTGAGCGATCACGTACGCGCGCGCGAAATCGCCCTTAGCGTGAAAACGAGTGTCCATTTCCTTGAAGAAATCCAGATCGAGATACACGCGATGATCGACGGGACAATAAAACGGCCCCATCGCTTCGGAAGCGGCGCCGCAACCTGATCGCGTCTGTCCGTGGAACAGCAGCAGTTTCGGCTGCTCGTACTGTGCTCCGCGCGATTGGAAATAGTGGCCCCACACATCTTCGGTGCTGCCGAGGATGGAACTCACGAACTGCACTTGCGGGTCGTTGCGGTCGGAGGGCCGGCTCGCCGCCGGCGTGGCGGAGGGCGCCGAAACGCTGCTCGAATTGTCGTTGAAGAACAGTCCCATGATCAGCGGCCGCGTTTGTGGGAACGCGAACGCGACGATCAACAGGATGATGGTGCCGCCGATACCGAAATGGAATCCGCCGAAGCGCATTCCACCGCCGCCAAACCCGCCGCTGCCGCCGCCATCGTCTTCGACGACGTTGTCGCTCTGACGTCCCTTCTGCCAATCCATGCGCGTATTCCCTGGTAGCGTTGCGATGACGCGAACACTACTCCGTCGCCGGATTGACGCGCAAGCAAAACTATTCCGCAGTCAGCAGGATAGAAAAAACCGATTCACGGATAGCGGGTCAAGGCGCCGCGGCGCAGGACTTCCTGTCCGTCGGAACCGGGATATTTCACTTCGAAATCCAGCTGCCGCGTGTTGGAACCGGGATGAAGCGTGAAGGTCCCTTTGGCCAGGCGCGTACACGCGTCGCCGCCCATGGGATCCTTGAACGACAGCGTCCACGCACCCGATGCGTCGGAGCTGTACGTGCCTTGCCTGAGCGTACACGTGTTGCGGCCTTCGATGCGCAGCAATGCGTTTTCGCCGTCGGGCGAGCCGAGCGACAGCATCGTTTTCGAGACGAATCGATCGCCGTCGACTTGCGAATTGCCTGTCCATTGTCCGCTGATCGTGTCGACAGTCGCCGCCGAGGCGAACGACATGGCGAAAACGATCGGCAGCGAAGCGCCCAAAAAAAGAAGTTTGCGAATAAATGACGACATACGACCTCCCATCAATATGTTGACGACCGACGACTGCATTACCAATGACTCACGCACGTGCCCCATCGCGTCCATTGCATTCTGGATCGCAGTTCGACGCTGCACATGTGCGGAAAGTCCGTACCTACGATGCGGGATACGGAAAAATAGTTGCAGGTTTTTCACCATGACTTCCGACATACGCGACTTGCACGCGCGAGATCCCGCGCATGCTGCAAGTGCGCACGCCTGCGATTTGGATTATGCTGCTTCGGCGAGTCGCGAGCCTGGAAATTCGCCATGAGCCTGACATGCGAGATCGAAGTCGATGCCGACGCCGGCTGTCTGAAGATGCGCGTGCACGGCACGTACAAAACGCGCGACGAAACATTCCGCATGATGGATCGCCTGAAAAAAGAAGCAGACGTCAATCATTGCGAGCGGGCGTTGCTCAACCTTGTCGACGCGAACGGCTACACGTCGGACATCGACAAGTTCTATCTGGGCGAATACGCGGCGCAGTCGTTCCGCGGCAAACTGAAAGTCGCCGTCGTCTTTCCCGCGGAGAAGATCACGAAATTTGGCGAGAACGTCGCAGTGAATCGCGGCGCGCAACTGGCGGTGCTCGCTACCGAAGTCGAAGCGATGCGCTGGTTGACCGGAGAAAAAACCGTTTCCTGAATTCGGCGGCTTGCAGCTTGCTTTACGCCGCGATCATGAGCGCCATTTTTGTTAACGATCGCCAGGTTCCAAGACGAGTAATTTTGCCGACCCTTTCTTGTAGGTCACATGCGGCCGACCTTCCGGCGACGTGGGCGGCTGAACGCTGTCGACGTCTGCGGCGGGCAAAAATAGCCGTCCGTTCGCAGGATCGATCGCTATCGTTCGCGCGCTGCGAAGCGTGGGTACGGTGGCGACCACCTCGAAATGATCGGCGTCTTTTTCCGCGACCACCGTCAACGTGCCTTCGCCGTTCGCACTGATGGCGAATTTGCGGACCGGATCGAATACCGCGCCGTCGTTCATGGCGCCGATGGGCAACGTCGCGATCTGGCGTCCTGTTTCCGCATCGAGGACCACCATGACTTTGTTGGCGCAGGTCGCAAAAATGCGGTGCGTCTTCGGATCGATGGCGATGCCGTGCGGACGTTCGCAGGTGGGCATCGGAAAATGCTTTAGAACCGAATTCGAACGCGTATCGACGACGATGATGTCGTGGTTCTCCACGCCGTCCACGAAAAGTTTTCCCGATCCGTCGACAACCGCCGCTTCGAGTTCGGCACCGGCCGCGATCGTTGCGATGACCGATTTTTTAGCGGGATCGATGACGTCGATCGTTTTCGCGTCGCCGTTGATGACGAACACATGGCCGCTGGCAGGATCGAATTCCATGCCGTCGGCACCCGGCACGGTTTTGATGGTCTTGAGAATCGCGAAATTTCGCAGATCGAATACGGCGACGGCACCTGCTTTGCCGTCGTCGGCGAATCCGACGCCTGCCCGCGTTGCGATGGCGGTTCCGTGCGCGCCGCCGGGAATCGGGCCGACCGTGCCGATCACGGCGCCTTTTTTGGCATCGACCACCGTCACGTGATCGCCATGCGCGACGTAGGCGCGCGAAGCCGCGGCATCGAATGTCACGTAATCCCAACGCTCGCCGTCGCCCAACGGAATCGTCTTGCTCAGCCGGTAAGGAAGCGGCGTGTCAGCCGCGCATGCCGCGGCGCTGAGGAGCAAGCAGAGTAACGCGCACACAGTGGACGTACGGATCATGATTTTTTCTCGAGACAACGGCGTGCGCGATTATGCACCGTTGCGCCTGGGTTCAGCCCGCCGAGCCAAAAATCTGCACATCTCAAACGGAATGGAGATCGTCATGGCTCGGCGTACACAGATGTGGACCGCAGTTTCGCTTCTTTTCGCCTGCGCGGCCGCACCGGCCGCTTTCGCGCAGGATCGTTCGGTCGTTTGCGAATCGGTGGACAACGCACGCAACAGTTGTCCGATTCGCACTGACGGGCACGTTCGGCTCGTCGAACAGATCAGCCAAACGCCTTGCGTGAAGCATCAAAATTGGGATGTGGAAGATCGCGGCATTTGGGTAAGTGATGGCTGCCGCGGCCGCTTCGAACTCGTCAGCCGAGAAGAAGGGGGCCGCAGAGGAGATGAAGACCGGCGTGAAGGCGATGCCGATCAAGGTGCGCCGCCACCTCCGCCATCTGCCGACGGCGCGTCTGCTCGATTGCAGGCAAAATGCGCGCACCGCGTAGCCGACTATCGCCGCATGTCGCCCGACGATGCAGTTCCGCAGGGCAGCCGCGTGATAAGCGGCGGCTTGTTCGAAGTTACGATCGGAACACCGCAAGGTCCGATGATTTGCACGGTCGATAACGACGGCAACGTGCGCGGCATCAACGAAGCGCGGTAAATCCGATCGGATGCCGAAGGCTGACGGAGCGGGGCGGTAGCTGACACCGTCCCGCGGCGTCGTCCTCGCGATTGTCGCGCCGACACGAGCAGCATGTCGCGGCGACAGCTACGCCGGTGGCGAAAACTCGGGACATGTGTGCGACAAATCGAGGAGCACAGCGTATCCGTCCTTGTCATCGAGGCGCCGATAGCGCATCGGTATCAAATCGAGGAAATGTTGAAGCTCGCCTACGCTGGCCAAGTTTGCGACGAGTATGCGGCAGCCTTCGTCGCTTTCCATTTCCTCCAGCAAAGGTTCGGAAGATTCTTTCGATGCATGCCCCGGCAAGGTGAGCCGTTCGATCGTGCTGCCGAGATAAAAACGCACGCCATACCTGGGCGCGGTGTCGACGAATGCTATTTCGCTCGGTTTCGCTGGCAATTCGCTCATCAAGGAATTCGCGAGCAGCCGGTCGTCGGTCTGGTTGTCCACGTGCGCGAAAAAGACGCGGCCGCCGACGAGCAGCAAACACCAGACCGCGAGGGCGCCGCGGCGAAGAACCGTCGAAAGATCGATCGGCGCAAGCACGTATGCGCACAGCACGGCGAGCGGGGCGAAGAGCGGCAAAACATACAAGGGCAGGCGTGACCGCGCGATCATGAACACGATCAGCGGCACCACGATGCACAGCATCAGCAATTTCGCGGCGCGCGAAGTTTTCCAGTCGGCGCGCGTCGCACTCCAGCCGCGGTGGAAAATCCGCACGACCGCAAACGGCAACCACGGCAACATGCCGATCAACAATGTCGGAACATAGATCTTGAATCCGCCATACCATTCCGCGTTGCGATGCATCTTGTCGCTGGCGACGCGATTCACTACTTCTTCAACGAAGAAATAATGCAGGACGTCCGGTTCGCTGATGACCGCGGCGGCATACCATGAGCCGCCCAAGACGGCGAAAAGAAGAAGCCCGTCCCAATGGCATGTGCGCCGCAAACCGCGCCAACCTTGATCGACGATCGCGAACACCAGGCATCCGGCAAGCACGAGCAGGCCCGGCGGACCTTTGGTCAAAAACGCCAGCGCCGCGGCGATCCACAACCATAGCCGCATTCGCCGCGCATCTCGATCCGAGTCCGCCCACCACAAACCGACGAACGCCGCCAGTTGCGCGGTTTCCCACAACGCCAGCAACGTGTCGGTGGTGACGATGTTGGCGGCGCCCAGCGGAAAAATAAAGGTGGCGTAGACGAGCGCGGGCAACCATTCCTGGGACGGCACGAGTTTTCGGCCGATTCGCACGAGCAGAAAAATTGTCAGCGCGAACGCGAGGGAATTAGGCAATCGCGCCGCGAACTCGTTACGTCCAAACAGTTCCAGACTACCCGCGATGGCCCAATACGTCAGCGGCGGTTTCGACCAATGTTCGAATTCCGGATGCACCATCGGCCGCAGCCAATCGGCATCGTCGATCATGCCGAGCGCGACGTCGGTGTAGCGTCCCTCGTCCGGCGAATAGATCGGGCGCACGCCCTGGAAAACGGTCGCATACAGCAAGATCACGGCGACGAAAACGAGTCGGAAGCGCCAGTCGGTCGTCGGAGTTGTGGTCATCGAGGTGATGGTGAGTCGTGCTGATCCCGGGGCGGGAACAGCATACATGACGGATCATGGTGCGCAGTCAATCGGCGTCTGTTTTGCGACTAGTGCCAGATCCCCGGCTCACCCGTCGAGTGCGCACGCGAACACGAAAAGCATCTATTCCGCGACGGATTCGAAATGCCGGTCACCAGATCAAGGACAATCCACCAACGGTGTGATCGGCGAAAATTTCCACTGGGTAAGGTCCATCGCGTCATAGTCGGACAGGTTAGTCGTCAAGTTACCAACGATATCGGTCAGTGTCTGGCCCAGCTTGTTCGTCGGGGTGCCGCCGGACTCGGCAACACAAGCGAACTTTTGGGCGCCGCAAACATTGAGAGCTTCGCAGCCTGGCGAGGATGGCGCCGCCGCTTGCATCGATGTGTCGCCATAGAGCGGCACGCCGCCGACCATGACCAGACGAACATCGCGCGGGCGCGAATGGATCAACATCGACCATGGATCGGAGCAGGTGCCGCCGACCACCGTGAGATCGGCCTTCTTGCCCACGTCGATTGAACCCAGCGTGGCATCCAGATGCAGTGTCTTGGCGGCATGGATCGTCACCATCTGCACGAGATCGTAAGCCGAGAGTACGTTGCCCCAACTTGCGTCGTCGACCTGATCGGCGAAGCGCAATTCTTCGAGCAGATTGTGGCTGCCGGTGAGCGACCAGCTCGTTCCGAGCGACACGTTGATACCCTTCGCAAGCGCCAGCGGCACGTTGCTGGTTTGGCCATACAACGCAACGTCAGAGTGCGGTGTCCACACAAGACTCATGCTGTGCGCGCTCATGGTCGTGAAGTTGGCGTCGCCAAGCCCAGTGCCGTGGGAGATTGCCGTTTGCGGCGCGTACAGACAATCCGGCATCGTGCTGATGGTTCCAAGCTTGGAAAACTCGCTCAACGCGTTCGCGTCCGTGCCCTCGCCGACATCGACCACGTAGGCGTGCGTTTTGCCGTTGGCAAAGTTTGCGCAGACGCCGTCCGCCGCGCTCTTGTCGGGAAATAGCTGGGCGGTCTGGATGTAATCGGCGCCGAGGTCGTTGGGCGTCTGGTCGATCGTGCGAGCCAGCGAACCGTAGCAGGAGAGGTTGCCGGGATTGGCGTAACTCATGATCGACGTGGTTCCGGCAAACAGCGCTTTCAGTTCGCCGTATTTGTCCATTTCGCAACCGTAAGACACCGGCCCGGTTTCGCCATTCAGATATTCTTTGGCGTCTATAAGCGCGGCGTACCGCGGCTCGTTCGGCCACTGGTTGTGGTTCGTATAAATCTGTGTCGGTGCCCAGTCGTTCTCATCGAAGATATCGAACAGCACGGTATTGTGCGTGTCGATCAGACCCGGATATATCAATCCTTGTGTCTCCACGATCGTCGCAGTATCCGCACCGGTTTGTTCGGCGCACGACGCCGCGACGCAGGTGATCGTGTCGCCCTGCACCAGCACCTCGCCGACAAACGCGGTGGTCGGAGTCACCACCGTGCCGCGCAACAGCAGAGCGATGCCCGTGCCCGGAGTTACACCCGCCGCCGCGCCGGGACATGGAACTTCGAACCCGTCCGCAAAAATCAAATCGGGAAGCTCGGCCAACGCCGGCGGACAGATCGCAGGAAACGAAAACGCCGCCAGCGCAGCAGCGAGATGCCGCAGCGGAAAACGAATCGCCCAGAACTTCGCCATAATCGTATTCCCCTGCAACCAGCGAACATCGAAGTAGAAGAACGCCAGTTTGCGTCAAACTGCGACATTCCGGCTTACGATACTTGATGATCGGGCGCGGGTTTATTGCGCACCCGCCCGAGACTGACGCGAGCCATTAGGTCTTCTGCCGAATGAACCAAAAAGATTTGGTGCCGGTGGAGGGAATCGAACCCACACTCTGTTGCCAGAACTGGATTTTG
>DATAVJ010000168.1:0-37679 GCA_036267795.1 Rudaea sp. | reverse complement strand
GAATGACGAGCAAAAAAAGCGTTATGCCGCGCGCGGCGCCCTCATCATCAACGCCATCAACGCCGCAATCTTGTCGCGCATCTCCCGCCGATCCACGATCATATCGATCGCGCCGTGCTCCAGCAGAAACTCCGACCGCTGAAACCCTTCCGGCAACGTCTCACGCACCGTCTGCTCGATAACGCGCGGCCCCGCGAACCCAATGAGTGCCTTCGGCTCACCGATGTTGATATCGCCCAACATGCCCAGGCTCGCAGAAACACCGCCGGTCGTCGGATTCGTCAACACCGAGACAAACGGAATTCCCGCATCGCGCAATCGCGCGAGCGCGGCCGACGTCTTCGCCATCTGCATCAGCGAGAACAAACCTTCCTGCATGCGCGCGCCGCCGCTGGCGCAGAAGCACACGAACGGCATGCGTTCTTCGAGCGCGTGTTCCGCGGCCAGCGTGAACTTCTCGCCCACCACGGATCCCATCGATCCGCCCATGTACGCGAACTCGAACGCGCACGCCATCAGCGGCTGCGTTTTCAACAAACCATGCATCGCGATGAGCGCATCTTTTTCGCCGGTCTGCTTCTGCGCGGCGACGATGCGATCCTTGTATTTTTTCGAATCGCGAAACTTGAGCATGTCGACCGGTTCGAGATTGGCGAACATCTCCACGCCCGATCCTTCGTCGAACAATGCAACCAAACGCTTGCGCGCACTGATGTAATGATGATGCGCGCACTTCGGACACACTTCGAGATTGCGCTCCAGCTCTGGGCGATACAGGATTGCGCCGCAGCCGTCGCACTTTTCCCACAAGCCTTCGGGCACGCGTCCCTTGGCGGTGTTGCCTTCGGTACGAATTCGCGAAGGCATCAATTTTTGCAACCAGCTCATGTCGTCATTGTCTCCATTTTCCGACGGCTCGGGCGCGTAGACCGGCCGTTCGGGATCGTCTGGCTTCGATTCACGCGGCATGCGCTGACTTTTTCGTGTCCAACGCCGCGCGGATCGGTGCGAGAAACTCGCGTGCGATATCGACAGCCGCGTGCGCCGATGCTGCAGTCGCCAAACGTTCCACCAGCGCGCTGCCGATGACGACGGCGTCGGCGAACTCGCCGATCGCCGCGGCGGAAGCCGCGTCACGCACGCCGAACCCGACGGCGACCGGAACGCGCGATGCCGTCTTCATCCGTTGCACGCGTGTTCGCACTGCATCGATGCTCAACCGATTCGCGCCGGTGATTCCGGCGAACGACACATAATACAGGAAGCCTTCGGCACGCTCGCGCATCAGGGCAAGGCGGCGATCGTCCGTCGTCGGCGCGGCGAGCAATATCTGGCTGAGGCCTGCGGCGCGCAACGCATCGACTGCCGATGTTTCTTCCATCGGACAATCGACGATGAGCGTTCCGTCGACGCCGACCGCTGACGCATCACGCGCGAAACGTTCGTAGCCGTAAATCTCGATGGGATTAAGGTAGCCCATCAATATGATCGGCGTCGTCGCGTCCGCGCTGCGGAATTCGCGGACAAAACGGAGAATTTGCGCGAGCCCGACACCGCGCGCAAGCGCACGTTCGCTGGCGTGCTGAATGACCGGACCGTCGGCCATCGGATCGGAGAACGGCACGCCGATTTCGAGAATGTCGGCGCCCGCATCGACAAGCGCGTGCATGATCGCGACCATCGATTCCGGCGACGGATCGCCTGCGGTGATAAACGGAATCAGGCCGCAGCGCTGCGCGGCGGACAACTCCGAAAATCGCAGATCGATGCGATTCACAGCGTGATGCCTTCGTGCCGCGCGATGGTGTGCACGTCCTTGTCGCCGCGGCCGGACAAGTTCACAAGTATCATTTTATCTTTTGTCATATCGCGCGCGAGTTTCATCGCGAGCGCGACAGCGTGGCTGGATTCGAGCGCAGCGAGTATGCCTTCGGTACGCGCCAGCTCATGAAATGCGGCGAGCGCTTCGGCATCCGTGACGCCTGCATACGACGCGCGACCGCAATCCTTCAGCCACGCATGTTCGGGACCGACGCCGGGATAATCGAGTCCGGCGGAAATGGAATGTGTTTCGATGATTTGTCCATTGTCGTCGCACAGGACATAGGTCCGGTTGCCGTGCAGCACACCAGGGCGGCCTGCCGCGAGCGACGCGGCATGTTTTCCCGTCGCGATTCCTTCGCCCGCCGCTTCGGCGCCGTGGATGGCGACGGCTGCGTCGTTGAGAAACGCATGGAAAAGTCCGATCGCATTCGATCCGCCGCCGACGCAGGCGACGAGTGCATCGGGCAACTGTCCGTAGTCGTCGAGCATCTGACCGCGCGCTTCGCGGCCGACGATCGCGTTGAAATCGCGCACCATCATCGGATACGGATGCGGTCCGGCAACGGTGCCGATGATGTAAAACGTGTTTTCGACATTCGTGACCCAATCGCGCATCGCTTCGTTGAGCGCATCTTTCAGCGTTTTCGAACCCGACGTCACCGGCACCACATTTGCGCCGAGCAATTTCATGCGGAAGACGTTGATGGCTTGTCGCTCGATGTCGACCTCGCCCATGTAGACGACGCATTCCAATCCCAACCGTGCCGCCACCGTCGCGCTCGCCACACCGTGTTGTCCCGCACCGGTTTCAGCGATGATGCGGCGCTTGCCCATGCGCTTGGCGACGAGCGCCTGGCCGACGGTGTTGTTGATCTTGTGCGCGCCGGTGTGATTGAGGTCCTCGCGCTTCAACAGAATGTGCGCGCCGCCGATTTTTTTCGACAAGCGTTCTGCGTGATAGATCGGACTCGGACGGCCAACATAGTGCTTCAGGTCGCGATCGAGTTCGGCGGTGAATTCCGGATCGCCGCGCAACCGAAGATATGCGTCCGTCAGTTCGGACAGCGGCGCGATCAGCGTTTCGGCGACATAAGTGCCGCCGTAATCGCCGAACCGTCCGTGCGCATCGGGCCACGCACTGAAATCGATCGTGGAAAGTTTAGCTGTCGCCGCTGGCACGTCTGACCTCGTTGATGAAACGACGCATTTTCTCCGCGTCCTTGATGCCGGGCGCGGACTCGATGCCGCTGGCCACGTCGACCGCGTACGGCCGCGCCGTACGGATTGCGAGTTCGACATTATCGCAGGTCAGGCCGCCCGCCAGAATGACGGCCTTGGACAAATTCGTCGGGATGCGCGACCAGTCGAACGTCACCCCGCTACCGCCCTGCTCGCCGGGTTTGTTGCTGTCGAGCAGGTACGCAACTGCATTTGGATGTTCGGCGATAGTACGTTCGACGTCGCCCTCTTCGCCCATGCCGATGGTTTTGACGTAGCGCACGCCAAACGATTCGCACAACTCTCGCGATTCGGTTCCGTGGAATTGAATGATGTCGGGTTGTACGACGCGAATCGCTTCCCCGATCCAATCCGCGCCGTCATTGTTGAACAAGACGACGGCAGTAACGAATGCCGGCAGTGTTTCGCGAATGACGCGTGCTCGTGCTGGTTCGATAAAACGCTTGCTCTTTTTCGTCAGCAGAAAACCGACCGCGTCTGCGCCGAGCGACACCGCCGTTTGCGCGTCGTCCAGACGTGTCATTCCGCAAAATTTTACGCGAACGCGATTCATCGCAACGTCACTTCTTCGGGCAAACCGAATTGATCGGGATATAGCGGAAATAAAAAAGACAGGCCTGTTGCGGGCGCGGTTGCGCCGGCACGTGTGCGGTCCTTTCCACGCAGCAGTTCGGCCATCCATTCGACGGGACGCTCGCCACGGCCGATCGGCAACAAGCTTCCCACGATATTTCTCACCATGTGGTGCAAAAACGCATTAGCCTGAATTTGAATTTCGATGCGGTCGCGTACGCGTTCAAGAGTGATTTCATGGACGTCGCGCATCGACGTGTTGGCCTGGCAGGCGATACTGCGGAACGCGTTGAAGTCATGCTCGCCGATCAACGACTGCGCGGCATCGCGCATCCGATCGGCGTCGAGTTTGGCGCGCTCCCACGTCACGTAGCGGCCTTCGAGCGCGGGGCGTACCGCCCGGTTCACGATGACATAGCGATAGCGCCGCGCGAGCGCACTGAAGCGCGCATGGAATTCATCGGGAACGGGCTTTGCCCAGCGCACGGCGACACTCGGCGGAAGGTTTGAATTCGCACCCAGAATCCAGCCGCGCTCGGAGCGTTCCGCGGCGGTGTCGAAGTGCACGACCTGACATAGCGCGTGCACGCCGGAATCGGTGCGGCCGGCGCACGTCACCTCGATCGTTTCGTCGGCGACGAACGACAACGCCTGCTCGACAGACGCCTGCACGGACGGCCCGTGGCTGAGCCGCTGCCAACCGCAGAAATCGGTGCCGTCGTATTCGATGCCAAGTGCAATCCGCATGGGCTGAGTCTAGCGGCAAAAAGTCGCACAAAAAGAAAGGGCCGGTATTACCCGGCCCGAATCACGAGAGAGAGTGCTCGTTATTTGATTTCGGCAAGCAGCTTGCGCGCTTCGCCTTTCTGATTGTCGTTGCCTTCGCTCATCACTTCGTCGAGCATGGAACGCGCGCCTTCCGGGTCGCCCATGTCGAGGTATGCGCGGGCCAGGTCGAGCTTGGTGCCGATGGTATCTTCGCCGGCAAAGAAGTCTTCCGCCGGCTTGGCCGCGACCAGCGTCGCCGCGGCAGCAACCGGTGCAGGCGACGGGATGTGAGTGGGTTCCGCATGCGCCGGCGTGGGCGCGGCGTGGTCGGTGAGGTCGAAGTCGAAGTTTTCTTCCCCGGCGGGCGTGCCATCGGCATCGAATCCGCCCAGATCGAAATTGTCGTCCGACACGTGCGCGGTCTCGTGGTCGGCCGAGGCGGCGCTTTCATGGACGTAGCCGGAAATGTCGTCGTTGCCGCCGAACAGCGGATTGTGCGGGACGAGATCTTCGCCCATCGCCTTGACTTCACGCCATTCCGGTTGCGTCGGGTCAGCGATGTGCGCGTACATTGCCTCGGCGGCGGCCTCGAACTTGCTCGCGTCGCGTTCGGCGTAGTACATCCGCAACAACTTGAGCGAGAGTTCCGGATCGCCCGGATGCTGCGCGAGCGCATCGAGCAATTCCGCTTCGCTTTCCGTCGGCAGATCGCCGTACAGATGAACATCTTCGACCGGCACGTCGCCGTCGCCCGATGTCAGCAGGACCGGCTTCGGCTTGCGCATGAAGCGCATGAGCGCCAGGAGTCCGACGATCAACAATGCGCCGCCAGCAATAGCGAGCGTCATCGTGTTTTGATACCACGGCTGTTCCGGCGACGGGATGGGCGAAATACTCGGCGTCGGTTTCGGCTTGAGCGCCGCCGGTGTGGATACGGCAGCGACGGGCGATGTGGCGTTGGGTGTGGATGCCGCCGTTGTCGACGCGGGTGTCGCAATTGCCGTTGTCGTCGACGATGCCGACGGCGGCGTCGAACCGGCGGTTGTGCCCGGCGTTGTCGACGTCGGCGTGGACGACGACGGCCCGGTCATCGCGGTCGATGTTGCGGGTGTGCTGGATGGCGAAGTCGCTGTCGACGGAGTCGTGGCGGGCGATGTTGTCGTGCTCGTCGGACTTGCCGCAGTCGTTGGCGTCGTGGATGTGGTCGCGGGCTTGGTCGTCGACGCGTTTTTATCGGCGTCGCTGATCTTGCCCCAGATATCTTGTGCGGTGAGCTTCGGCTCGTTCTTGCCCGCCGGCGTATCCGCCGGTTTCGTCGCCGTGCCGGTTGGCGCAGTAGTCGACGGTACGGTCGTCGTGGATGGTGTCGTTGCGGGTGTGGTCGTCGCGACAGCCGGCGGCGGAGTCGTCGGCTTTGCCGTCGTGCCGCTCTTCGACTCCAACTCCTTCAGCTTGTTCTGCAAATCCGCAAGTTCGGACTGCTTCATGCTCAGCAGACGCTGATCCTTGGTGTTGATGTCTTCGAGTTCCTTCACCCGCGATTTCAGCTCGCCGACTTCCTGCTCGCGGCTGGCCAGCGATTCTTTCGTGCGCGCGAGATCGCCGCGTGCGGCGGTGCTGTTGCCCGTGCCGGATGCCGGACCGGGCTGGTCGGCACTTGCCTGACCGCCTTTCGCCGATGCCGGCGGGACCAGCGCAAGGTGCTCGTTCGGTTTCGTCGATGCCGCGGGTTTGGTCGTCGGCGCCGGCGTCGATTTCGGTTCGCCCGTCCTGGCGACAAGCGTGGGTTTTGAGACGGGAGCGTTGCCGCTCGTCCAGCTTTGATTTTGTTCGCGCACCGCGGCTGCGGCGGCGGCGAGATTGCCGGCTGCCTTGACGTCGTCGTGCGAAGGAATGCGCAAGATCGCACCGCGCTTGAGCGCGTTGATGTTGTCTTTGTAGAACGCGTTCGGATTCGCCTGCAGCAGCGCCAGCATCATCGCGTTCGTGTCGGTGTTTTCGTCTTTCGTCGCACGCGCGATTTCGGACAGCGTTTCGCCCTCGGCAACAGGGCCGTAATCGCCGGCCGACGCGGTACGTGTCGCGGCCGGTGTCGGCGCAGGTTTCGGCGACGGTGCCGGTTTGGGAGCGGGAGCGGGCCTCGTCTCGGCGACGGCGCGAGGCGGTTTTACACGCGGTGCCGGTTTGGCTTTCTGCGGCAACGATTCGAGTCTCGTCGAAGACGCGGGCGCTGCTTCGTGCGCAGGCGCGACGGTGGCCGTCGAGCCCTTCAGCGCGGGCGCCATCACCGGCGGATCGAGCAGAACGGTGTATTCGCGCAACACGCGGCCTTTGGCCCAGTTGGCTTCCACGAGGAAATCCAGGAACGGCTCGCGAACTGGATCCTTGGTGGTCAGCCGGATCACGGGATTGCGGCCGGTGGTGATCACTTCGAAATCGATGGGAATGCTGACGCGCGCGCGATCGAGACCGACGCGCTGGAAATCTTCGGCCTTGGCCAAACTCACGTTCAATCCGGCCGCTTCCGCCGGCGAATCGGCGATGACCTGAATCTCGGCGTTAAGCGGTTGATTCAAGGCTGATTTGACTTGAATCGCACCCAGTCCCAATGCAAATGCATGGCCCCCGCCGAGCAACGCCAAGGCGATGGCAAGGGATAGTTTGGTCGAACCGTTCATGAGGTCGTTCCCCCGGAAGACAGTAGCAAGCGCCTAGGTTTCCCGCTCAACCCGAAGCTCGAAAACCCCTTATAACACAAACGTAACTATAGATCACAAATACGATTTCACCAATAGCTCGGCGATCTGAACCGCATTCAGGGCGGCCCCTTTACGGATGTTGTCGGCGACGATCCAGAGGTCCAGCCCGCGCGGGTGCGAAATGTCGTCGCGGATGCGTCCAACCAGCACGGCGTCTTTGCCGGCGGCATCGCCCACCGGCGTGGGATAGCCGCCCGCTTCCCGCCGATCGATCACGAGCACGCCGGGCGCCTTTTCGAGCAGCGCCCGAGCATCGTCCGCGGAGATTTTCACGCGCGTTTCGATGTGCACGGCTTCGGCATGCCCGAAGAACACGGGAACCCGCACGCAGGTCGGATTTACGTTGATCGCTTCGTCGCCGAGAATTTTCCGCGTCTCCCACACCATCTTCATTTCTTCTTTCGTATACCCGTTTTCCTGAAAGGTATCGATGTGCGGGATCACATTAAATGCGATCTGCCTGGTGAATTTCTCCGGTTTTACATCCTGGAAGTTGAGCAGCGCGGCGGTCTGCTTGCCCAATTCCTCCATTCCGGACCGGCCGGCGCCGGAAACGGATTGATAGGTGGCGACATTGATGCGTTCGATGCCCACGGTGCGATGGATCGGCGCCAGCACGACGAGCATCTGCATCGTCGAACAGTTCGGATTGGCCACGATGCGACGCGCTTCGTAATCCTTCAACGCGTCGGGATTCACTTCGCTGATGACGAGCGGGATGTCGTCGTCGTAGCGAAACTCCGACGTGTTGTCGATGACAACCGCGCCCGCCGCCCCAGCGCGCGGTGCGTGCGCACGGCTCACGGATGCGCCCGCGGAGAAAAAAGCGATGTCGATGCCGGCGAAGTCGAAGGTTGCGACGTCGCGCACCGTGACATGCCGCGTACCGAACTCGATCTGTTCGCCCGCGGAACGCGCGCTGGCCAGCGGCGCGAATTCGCCGATCGGGAATTTTCGTTCCTTCAGGATCGACATCAGCGCTTCGCCGACCGCGCCGGTCGCACCTACCATTGCAACGTTGTATTTTTCTTTTTTACTCATCGTGTTGTTCTTGTTCCTGCTTGCCGGGAACGCGTGGACGAATGTCGCCCACGTCGCCGCATTGGGCACGGTGCCGCAACGCTTGATCCATCAACACGAGCGCCATCATGGCCTCGGCAATCGGCGTTGCGCGAATGCCGACGCAGGGATCGTGACGGCCCTTCGTGCGCACGGATGTCGGTTCACCGGCCAGGTTCACGCTGCGGCCTGGAATCAGGATGCTCGACGCGGGTTTCAATGCCATCGATGCGACGATGGCTTGTCCGGTCGATATACCGCCGAGAATTCCGCCCGCATGGTTGGACAAAAATCCGTGCGGCGTGATCTCGTCGCGATGTTCGCTGCCGTGTTGTTCGACGGCAGCGAAACCCGCGCCGATTTCCACGCCTTTCACCGCGTTGATCGACATGAGCGCCGACGCCAGCTCTCCATCAAGCTTGCCGTAGATCGGTTCGCCCCAACCCACCGGCACGTTTTCCGCGACGACGTTGACGCGCGCGCCGATCGAGTCGCCGGATTTGCGCAGCGTGTCGATGTAGGACTCCAACTCGGACACTGTCGTTGCGTCCGGCCAGAAAAACGGGTTCGCATCGACGCTGGCCCAGTCGAAACGTTTCGGCGTCAGCGGACCGAGTTGCGCCAGCCAGCCGCGCACCACGATGCCGAATTTTTGCGACAGCCATTTCTTCGCAACGACGCCGGCGGCCACGCGCATCGTGGTCTCGCGCGCGGACGAACGGCCGCCGCCGCGGTAATCGCGGATGCCGTATTTTTGCCAATAGGTGTAATCGGCGTGACCCGGACGAAACGTGTTTGCGATTTCGGAGTAGTCCTTCGACCGCGCGTCGGTGTTGCGGATCAGCAAAGCGATCGGCGTGCCTGTCGTTCTGCCTTCGAAAACGCCGGACAAAATCTCGATCTCGTCCGCTTCATGACGCTGCGATGTGTAGCGCGACATCCCGGGCGCGCGGCGCGTGAGATCGCGTTTGAATTCTTCGGGCCCCAGTTCGAGCCCCGGCGGACATCCGTCGATGACGCAGCCGATGGCCGGCCCGTGGCTTTCGCCGAAGGTCGTGACGGTGAATAGTTTTCCGAACGAATTGCTCGACACGCTTATCTCTTGTTCGCTGTTCGTTTCGCCAGTTCGGCCTTGATCGATTTTGTGTGCTTGATGAGTTCGTCGCGCGCGATCACGAAGACGCCCATCTGGCCCACGTCGAATTCGATCCAGTCGAGCGGCAGTTTGGGTAGACGCCGCGTCAACGCATGTTCGCTCTCGCCGACTTCGACGATCAGCACGCCGTCGTCGTTCAGATGCGCCGGCGCTTCGGCAAGAATGCGCAACGCGAAATCCAGCCCGTCGTCGCCCGCCTTCAAACCCAGTTCGGGTTCGTGGTCGTATTCGGGCGGCAATGCGGCGAATTCCTGCACTGTCACGTAAGGCGGGTTGCTGACGACCAGATCGTATTTCTCGCCTTTCAACGCGCCGAACAAATCGGACTTGACGGCACGAACGCGATTTTCGACATTGTGGAAATGTATATTTTCGCGCGCCAGCGCGAGCGCATCGTCGCTCACGTCGGCCAGATCCACGTCCCAGTTCGGATTGTGCGCCGCCATCGCGATGCCGATGCAGCCGCCGCCCGTGCACAGATCGAGGGCGCGTCTCACTTCCACGCCTTCCAGCCACGGTGAAAATCCGTTCATGATCGTCTCGGCGATCGGCGAGCGCGGCACGAGCGCGCGTTCGTCGCATTTGAATTTCAACCCGGCGAACCATGCTTCGCCGGTGAGATAGGCGATCGGCGTGCGTTCGCGGACACGGCGTTCGAACAGCGCCAGCACGCGTTTGCGCTCGGCGGCGGTCAGTTTCGCATGGCCGTAATTCGGCGACAGATCGTGCGGCAAATGCAGCGTCTGCAGTACGGCGTGCGTCGATTCGTCCAGCGCGTTGTCGTAACTGTGGCCGAACGTAAGCTCGGCGCCCGCAAAGCGGCTGGCGCCATAGCGGATGAAGTCGATGATCGTTTCGAGTTCGGCGGTCACGACACGTCTACGTTTCGATTGCAGCGGCGAAGTATAGGACATGCCGCCGGTATCTCGCGGTTATAATCGTTCGATGAATTCTCCCGTGCGCCCGCCGCGGCAAGTTCCGATTACGTTTATCGTCATCGCCGCGTTCGCCGCCGCGATCGGGCTGTGGTTGGGCCAGCGCTTTCTGGCTGCACCGGCGCAGCCGAAACTGCAGAATGCAGTTCTTTATCCATCGCCGCGCGCCATTCCGGATTTTCACCTGACGCAAACGAACGGTGCCCCGCTGACGCTCGATGCCTGGCGGGGACGATGGGACATCGTCTATTTCGGCTATTCCAGTTGCCCCGATGTGTGTCCGACAACATTGGCAACCTTCAAATCCGTGTGGCGCGATTTGCAGGCACGCGGTCTCACCGACAAAGTTCGTTTCAACTTCATCTCCGTCGATCCGCAGCGCGACACGCCGGAATTGCTCGGCAAATACGTCTCGTACTTCAATCCCGACTTCGTGGCGGCGACCGGCAGCGACGACGAACTGACACGTCTGACTCACAGTCTCGGACTCATCTACAGCCGCACGACTGACGCGAACGGCACCATTGAAGTCGACCACAGCGGTTCGGCCGTGATCGTCGATCCGGATGGCAAATTGATCGGCCTGTTCCGCCCGCCGTTCGATGCGCCAGCCGTTGTTTCGGACATGACGATGCTCATGAGCAGTGCAAAGTAAGTGCGAATTTCGGTCGCGCTGCAATATTTCCTGCCCCATCGCTTTTTGTCGCGCGTCGTGTATTGGGCGACGCGCTGGACATGGCGCCCATGGAAGAACTTCCTGATCGCAACGATCGTGAAGAAGTATCGCGTCGACATGAGCGAAGCGCTCGAGTCCGATCCGCTCGCCTATCCATTCTTCAATGCGTTCTTTACACGCGCGCTGAAACCCGGCGCGCGCGCCGCGCCCGCCGATCCGAATGCGATCGCGTGTCCGGCCGATGGGACGATCAGCCAGATCGGGCGCATTCAAGGCGGCCGCATCCTTCAAGCCAAAGGCCGCGATTACACAGTGTCGGAATTGCTCGGCAGCGACAAAGCCGCTGAGCCTTATGGCAACGGCAGCTTCGTCACGGTTTATCTGTCGCCGCGCGATTACCACCGCGTACACGCACCGCTGAGCGGAACTCTGCGCGAAACATTGCACATTCCCGGACGCATCTTCAGCGTCGCGCCCGCCACCGTCGAAGACGTGCCGCGCCTGTTCGCACGCAACGAACGGCTGGTTTGTCATTTCGATGGCGACCATGGACCCTTCGCGGTCGTCCTCGTCGGCGCCATGCTGGTTTCCGGCATCGAAACGGTATGGAGCGGCGTCGAGGTGCCGCCTTATGCCCGCGACACACGGCACAAATGCTGGATCGAACAGCCGATTCGTCTGCGGCGTTTCGACGAACTCGGGCGCTTCAATATGGGCTCGACCGTGATCCTTCTGTTGCCGCCCGCAAGCGGCGAATTGAGTCCTTCGCTGACGCCGGAATCCGCGGTGAAGGTTGGCCAGTCCATCGGCCGGATCGACTGAGAGTTCGGCTGTTTTTTGGCGGTTTAGCCAAGGTAATCAATGCTTTAGCGCACGTCCAAAAAGACACGTGCTTTTTTTCTTTGGATCATCCAGAATGTGACGCAGGGGGTCGAAATGTGACGCAATATGCATGCGCCGCATCGATGAACCGCCTATAGTAGGCGCCGACGCCTGATGTCGCGCAACGCAGAGAATTTGAGGCTTACCATGCGGATCGTCACTCGAATCATCGCCCTCACTCGCTCGATCCAGTTGAACCGTCAGTTCCGCGACATCGAGAAATCGATCGCCGAACTGCCGTTGGCCAGCCGTCGTCAGCTCGCAGCGATCGCCATGCGCGAATTCGCCGCGGCCGCGAAATGCGAGTTTCCGCATCTGTACGGCACCAGCGATCAGGGCCAGCGTTATCAGCCGTGGGGCAACGGCACCGATCTCGGCATGTCGCGCGTGAAGTCCGACAACCCGCAAGTGAAGTTGCGCGGCATCGCGCTGTGGCTGACCGTCGCCTATCACGAAACGAAAGATTCCCAATATGGCGAAGTGCAAAACCTGCATCGCCATCTGATGCGCACGTTGCGCGTCCTCAAGGAATGCGTTCCACCTGCAGAAATGAACCAATGGTCCGTCGCAACAGCCAAACAAGCGGCGGCCTAGTCACCGACTCCACGTCAAGCTTCACGTATTTCTACGCCGGGATCTTCCCGGCGTTTTTTTTGGCGGCCACCGCTTCTCTGTCGATTGCTTTCGCTCGTCATTCCCGCGAAAGCGGGAATGACGGCCGGAGAGTTTCAGCGCGAACAGCCGGATAAGCGGATGTCCTGTCCCGCCTTGAGCGGACGATGCACCTTCAGATTGTTCGCGCGCGCGAGCTGGTCGGCGCTCGCGCAACCGTTCTTGCGTGCGATCGATGCGAGCGTATCGCCTCGCTTCACGGTGTAGGTTTTCGGCACCGCGACGAACGCAGGCGTCGCCGGCAACGCCGCCGCGTGCAAATCCGCCGCAAGCTCCATCCATTTTCCTGCCGCGCAGAATTTTTCGTAGTCCGCAGCAACGGTGCTCGGCACATCGACGCGCGTACCGGCCGCCAACGACTGCCGCGGATCGACCGACGGATTCAAATTCCGCAGTGTACGGAACCAGCCGTCGTCATTGCCGTCCTGGCCAAGGCAAATGGTCAGTTCGTCCAGTGAAGCTGATTGCTTGAGCGCGATCGTCGCAGGTTTCGCCGCGATTTTCGGGAACGTCAGATGATAACGGTCCGGATGCAGGAACAACCATGCAGCGGCGAGCACCATCGGCACGTAATCGCGTGTCTCCGGCGAAAGCGCCGCATAGATGTGCGGATTCCAGAAGCTCGCGTCGTTCTGCCGCGAAGCGATCCGTTGCATCGCGCCTTCACCGCCGTTGTATGCGGCGAGCGCGAGTTCGAGATTGTCGTTGAACACGCCCAGCTGTTCGTTGATGTACGCCGCGTTCGCGCGCGCCGACAAACCAGGATCGAAACGCTGATCGAATCCGTCGACGACACCCAAGCCAAACCGCGACCCGGTCGCCGACATGAATTGCAGCGGACCGCTCGCACCCGAACGCGATACCGCATGCACCTTGCCGCCGGATTCCTGCGCAAGAATCCCGAACAGCAACGCTTCGGGCAATCCGGCTTTTTCGTACTCCGGCCACATGCGATAGCGCATGTACGCGTAATTTTCGTACGCCTTCATCAAATTCGGGCGGTATTGCGTGAGCCACTGCTCGAGCGCCACTTTCATCGGATCGTTCACGGCGATGATGTCCGACAGATCGCGTCCGTGCAGAATGGCGACCGAACGCGCCGCTTCCGGCAACGCCGCGGTGACGGGCGACTCGCCAGGTTCCGCCGATCCATCCGGCGGCGCCGATGCATTGTCGCCGGCAGGAGGCGCCGCGACGGGCGGCAACCGCAACAGGCGATCGAACGCCGCAACGAAACGCGCGTCGTCGCAACCCTGCGTCGTCGCGCATTGCGTCGCGGCGGCTTTCAGATCGTCGAGCGCCGCCGTCGAATCCGCGAGCGCCTGATCGGCGTTGCCGCGCCCGGCCGAGTCGTGCGCCGACTGATATCGCGCAGTGTCGGCATCGAGCCGCGTATACAGGGCCGTCACTGCCGGAGAAGGCGGCGCATCGCGCCTGATTGACGATTGACCTGCGCACGCGACAAGACAAACACACGTGGAAATCACACAAACACGTAAAAACATAATGTAGCGTCGCCTCGAGAATTCCGGCCACGTTACACAGCGCGCGACGGAACGACAACCCTTCTCTTGCATGACCGTGCCGCTAGAATACCGCCACGTCTTTAACGTACGCCGTATCGCCATGAATTCTCCCGCGCCGACGCCCGCCGAAAAATTACCGCCGCTGCGCGAGCGTTGGCCGCAAATCGTTTCCTACGCGCTTCATCCGGCCGCGTTGTCCACCCTCATCGCCATCGCGGTTTCGCATGTCGTGGCGCTGATGATTCCGTTGGGATGGCTGCTCGATCTCGTGGTCTGGGCGGCGTTTTTCAAATACGGCTTCGAAGTGCTGCGCTGGACCGCCAACGGGCGCGACAGCGCGCCGGAAATAAGTTTCACCGTCAGCGACGACATCGGGCGCTACGCCGTACTGCTGCTGGTCGTGATCGAGTTGCTACTGTTTGTCATCACACTTTTCTACGGACCGGTTCCCGCCGCAGTTCTCGGCGTCGTCCTGATGTTCGCCATGCCGGCGATCGTCATGATTCTCGCGCTTGAGGAAGGCATGGCGCGCGCGCTGAATCCGCTGGCTTGGCTGATGTTGATGTCCAGATTGGGCAATCAGTATTTCATGCTGGTCGGATTTTTCTGTGCGGCGCTGATCATGCAAAGTCTCGTCGCCATCGCGATCAGGTCGGCACTGCCCGGATTCGTGGCCGATTTCATCACCTTCAGCATCGTCAACTATTTTCTGCTGACGACGTTTCATCTCATCGGCAGCGTGATCTACGAAAACCGCGATTCGCTCGGATACACCGGCCATCTCGAACTGAACGACGAAGTTCCGTACACGGATCCGTCGCGATCCGTGCTCGATGCGGCGCGCACGCGAGCGGCGACCGGCGACACGAAAGGCGCCGCCCTGCTGATTCGCGACGAACTCGCCAACCATCCCGATCAGTTGCCGCTGCACGACGAGTATCGGCACTGGCTGCGCCAGGACAACGACAAAGCCGAGCTCGTCGTTCATGCTAAAAAATATATTCCTATACTTTTGTCCAAGGAACAGGATCGCCGTGCGATGGAAGTGACGCGCGAAAGCCAGGTCATCGATCCCGCTTTCGCGCTCGACAACGCCGACGACATTACCCGTCTGGCGCATTACGCCGCCGATGCGGGACAGACGCAACTCGCCATGGGCCTGCTCGCCGGGTTTCACAAGCGGTTCCGCAATCATCCGGCCATCGGCCGCAATTATCTGCTCGCGGCAAAGCTGTGGGCGGAGCGCATGAACAAGGAAATGCAGGCGCGCGCGATGTTGCAGCAGATAAAAATCACGATGCCGAACGATCCGGTGATCCCGCACGTCGACGCCTACATCGCGTTCCTCGACAAGCTCGCCGCAACGCCGCCGAAAGCACCGCAAGAACCGACGTCGCAATGAGCCGCTGGCGCGCGCCGCAGGCCGCCTCCACCGCGATCATCACTGAAGAGGGTCAGCTCAAACTCAAGGCGGAGTTGGATCATCTTTGGCGCGAGCTGCGCCCCGAAGTCGTGAAAGCACTGTCCGCCGCCGCCGCCGAAGGCGATCGATCTGAAAACGCCGAATATATTTATCGAAAAAAACAACTCGCCGAAATCGATCGACGTGTGCGTTATCTCACACGGCGATTGCAAGCATTGAAAATCGCCCCGAAACAACCGACCGATCCGTCACGCGTTTTCTTCGGCGCATGGTTCGAAACCGAAGACGACGATGGCGCGACGCGCATTCACCGCATCGTCGGCCCCGACGAAACCGATCCGGCGAAAGGCTGGATCAGCATCGATTCTCCTTTCGCCCGTGCCGCGTTGACGAAACGCATCGACGACGAGTTCGAGACGGAATTGCCGGCCGGCCGCAAACGCTTCGCCATCATTCGCGTGAGTTACCAGGCGCTCAAATAAGCACCAGACGCTTGCTCGTCGCGCGCGGCACCGCCGTTAGCGAAATGCCGCTATTCACGGCCTGATGTTTTCATTCAATCCGATTAAGGGCGACGGATAACGGCGCCCGCTCCGCAACGGCCGAAAGCAATCCGCCGTTCCATAAAATGTTTCGACGTCGTTTGCCGGATGCCATCCCGGAATTCCGGATAGCGGCAATGGTCGCAATTCCTGCGGATCGAGCAATAGTGTTTGATCGTAAATACCGCGAGCCACGCGTTCGACGACGCGTTCGGTCGTAAAAGCATTCGACTCGTCCAATACCGCAATAGCTTTGCCGACGATAAGTTGTTTCGGTTCCAGCGCATGTTCGAGCAACGCGTGTCCGATAACGGCGACACGGATGGTGCCATCGCGCCATGCGTCCCGCTCGTGCCAAAACAACGAATGCCAATCGTGCGCGTCCCAACGTTCGAGCAATCGCGAATCTCGAATTGCGACGATGACGCCCGCCTCGTCGAAATGCGTCAGCGCGCATTGCGCGCGCGTCCGCGCTTTGGTCCCGGCCAAATCGATTTCGCCAACCTGTCTTTGGTTGAGCGCGTGTTTCAAGTCGGGATAGCGCAACCAGATCATCGCGTTCAGCAAGTCGTGCCAGTTGCCCTCGCGCGTGGAAATTTCCCCGCGCTGCGCGATCCGCAATTCGTAGTGAAGCTTTTCGGATTCGAGTTCTCGTGTCTGCGCCACGAAGCGCGCTTTCATCCGGTTCGATCGGTGTGCGTTCATCTCCGCGACTGCCGGCCAGCGTTCGCTGCGCAACCATGTGTCGAATTCGTCCCATTCAGACAGCGGCGGACGCGAAAATACGGCGTGACCGACGACGTCGCGCGCGGGCGCGATAAAGCGCATAAACGTCTAGACGGCCAAAACGCCGCTTAGATCGTGTTCGTCGGCGGCTTCAACGCGCACGTCGACGAATTGCCCGGGCTTGAGCGTTTTGCCGTCGCGGATGCGCACCACGCCATCGATTTCCGGCGCGTCGGCGGCGGTGCGGGCCACCGCTCCGTTTTTATCGACGTGATCGACCAACGCGCGCACTGTCGAACCGATCTTGCGTTCGAGCCGCTTCGCGCTGATCGCTGCCTGCGTCGCCATGAATCTTTCCAGACGTTCCAGTTTCACCGTTTCGTCGACAGGATCGGGCAATGCATTGGCCTTGGCGCCGGTGACGGGCGAATACGCGAACGCGCCCACGCGATCGAGCTGCGCACTGTGCAGAAATTCGAGCAGTTCTTCGAATTCGGCATCCGTCTCGCCGGGAAATCCCACGATGAACGTGCTGCGGATCGTCAGATCCGGACAAATTGATCGCCACGCGCGAATGCGATCGAGCGTTTTTTCCGTCGCCGCTGGACGCTTCATCAGTTTGAGGATGCGCGGGCTGGCATGCTGAAACGGAATGTCGAGATACGGCAATATTTTTCCTTCCGCCATCAGCGGAATCACCTCGTCGACGTGCGGATACGGATAGACATAGTGCAACCGCACCCACGCGCCGAGCGTAGACAATGCCTCGCACAACTGCGTCATGCGCGTTCGATATTGCGTGCCCCGCCACGAACGTTCCTGATATTTAAGATCGACGCCATACGCGCTCGTGTCCTGGGAAATCACGAGCAATTCGCGCACGCCGCTTTTGGCCAGCCGCTCGGCTTCAAGCATCACGTCATCGATGGGGCGCGACACGTGTTTGCCGCGCATCGATGGAATGATGCAAAACGTGCAGTGATGATTGCAGCCTTCGGAAATTTTCAGATAGGCATAGTGCTTCGGCGTCAGTTTCACGCCGATATCCTGATTCGCCGCCGCACGGCGTTTCGGAACGATGTCGATGAACGGATCGTATTTCGGCGGAACCTGCTGATGTACGGCCGTCATCACGCTTTCGTAATCCTGCGGTCCGCTGATCGCGAGCACGTCCGGATGCGCTTGCCGGATCACATCGGCGCGTTTGCCGAGACAGCCGGTGACGATCACTTTGCCATTCTCGGCCAACGCCTCGCCGATGGCATCGAGCGATTCCTGTACCGCCGAGTCGATGAAACCGCACGTGTTAACGACGACCACATCGGCCGCCGCATAGGTCGGCACGATGTCGTAACCCTCGACCCGCAATTGCGTCAGGATACGTTCGGAATCGACCAGTGCTTTCGGACAACCCAGACTGACGAAACCGATTTTTCGCGACACGTTGGCCATGACCTTGATAGCATGAGGAATACGCTAGTTTACACTCGCTTATCTGCCGCGCCGAGCGAAACGCGCGGCGGCGCTGATGGGGACGATGCTCGCGGGGGAGCATCCGATGACACGAACGAAGGCCATGCGCGATCTGTTTGCCGGGCTCGCTCTCGCGTGCGCGGGCCTGCTCGCCGCCAACTCGGCAGCGGCCGACGATTCGCGCCGCGCCGATGCCGTGGTCACCATGCAGCATCTGGCCGCTTCGATCGATCACGCCTATTCCGGGATAGCGTCGGCGCTGGCGGTGCTGCCGCCGTCTGGCCGTACCGCGGTCGAGCACGCGATCGCATCGGTCGATACCGCGCTGAACGCCTATGCGCTCGCCGATGCGCACGATGCGCGCGCGCAAACGTCGGCGCTGAACGCCGGCGACTGGGACGCGGCCGTCGATTCGATCGTCGCGCGCGCGGAAAATGCGCTGACCGTCGGCAACTACGCGCGCTGCGAAGAACTGGCGCAGCTGCTGGGCCAGCTCGCGGAGGACACGCGCAGCGAACGGTTGCGCATGTATGCCGATGCGTACCTCGGCATTCTCGACCGGCGCCACGGCAACCTCGATGTCGCCATCGGCCATCAGCGCGAGGCGCTGGAATTGGCGCACACGTTGCGCGACGACGTCGAAGCCGGCCGCGCACTCGCGCATCTCGGCACGATTTATCGCGACCGCGGCGATTTCGCCGCCGCGCTCGACATGCAGACGCAGGCGCTCGCCCTGGGCGAGAAAACCGATGATCGTATCGAACTGACGTACCGCAATCTTGCGCTGCTGTATCGCGAACTCGGCGATGAATCTGCCAGCCGCCGCTATTTCGAAAAAGCGATTGCCTCCGCCGAGTCCAGCGGCGATCCGTCGCACTACGCCACGGTGTACGGAAGCTATTCCGGATTCCTCAACGACAACGGCGACTTTGCGAACGCGCTGCAAGCGGCGACGGAAACGCTCGCGCTCGATCAAGTGCTCAACGACCGACCCGCCATGGCCTTCGAGCAGATCGAACGCGGCCGCGCGCTGATCGGGCTGAAACGTCCGAACGAAGCCGCCGCACCGTTGAATGCCGCGGTGGAAAGCGGCCGCGCCATCAATCAGCGCGAGATCATCGTGCGCGGCCTGTTGTCGCTGGCGGAGATCGCCATCGCCGATCGCGATTACGGCAAAGCGAACGCATCGCTCGACGCGGCGCTGAGCGGACTCGATGCCACACGCATGAAACCGCAGCTGGAACAGGCGTATGCGTTGCGGGGACAAGTCGCCGAAAAACAAGGCGACACGAAAACCGCATTGCAGTTCGCCCGCAGCGAAGCCGCGCTGCGCGAAGAATTGCAGGGAAGCCGCGCCAGCCGCCGGTTGTCCGCGCTCGAAGTGCAGCAGGCACGCGCCGCGAGCGAACAGCAACTGGCGATGCTGACCGTCGAAAACGAATTGCAGTCGGCAAGGCTCGAGCGCGAGCAATGGCAACGCCGCTTCGGCATCGGTGCGTTGGCCGGCTTGACCATCCTGCTGGCGGCGCTCGCGTGGCGCATGATCAGCGTGCGGCGACTCAACCGCGCACTCGCCGCCAGCCACGGAAAAATCGCCGAGACGAATCTGGAACTGAGCGCCGCGAACACACGCCTGCAGCGCCAGACCGAGGAGCTTTATCAGACGGCGATCACCGATCCTCTCACCGGCGTGCTCAACCGCGGACAATTGCTGCGCGCGGTGCAGCAGCGCGTGGAAGATTTTCGACGCGACCATCGCGAGCTGGCCCTGCTGCTCATCGACTTCGATCATTTCAAGCAGATCAACGACGCGCGCGGACATTTGTTCGGCGATCGCGTCCTGGTCGCCGGCGTGCAGACGCTGCGTCAATGGCTGGAGCCGGGCGATCTGCTCGGACGCTTCGGCGGCGAGGAGTTCATCGTCGTCGTCACCGGCCAAAACTTCTTTGCCGTCCGCGCACTTGCCGAGCGCTTGCGCACGCGCGTGGCCGACACGCTGGCTTCCTCCGCGCCGGAACTGGCGCACATTGCGACGATCAGCATCGGCATCGCGATGGCATCGCAGTTGCCGAGCGACATGAGCGTGGAACAATTGATCGACGCCGCCGATCACGCGCTGTATTCCGCCAAAGCGAGCGGACGCAACCGCGTCGCCAGCCAAGCCGTGTAAATTCCCGCGCCGCACGTTGACACGGACGCTGCGTGGATTAACCTCCGTGACTCGGAATCGAAAAGGAGGCACTACGTCATGGGAGAACACATCAATCTGAATACGGCCGGCACGCAATGCATCGATGCTTACGTCGCCAGGCCGCAGGGCAAACCGAAGGGCGGCATCGTCGTCGTGCAGGAAATCTTCGGCGTCAACGCGCACATCCGCAGCGTGGCGGACACGTACGCATCGTTCGGCTACACGGCCATCGCGCCGGCGTTCTTCGATCACATTGAAACCGGCGTGCAGCTCGGATACGACCCCGCCAATTTTGAAAAAGGCAAAAAGCTCGCCGGCGATGTCGGCTTCGAACGCGCCGTGGAAGATGTCGCGAGCGCGGCCGAGGCGATCGGTTCGGCGGGCAAAATCGGTGTCGTCGGTTTTTGCTGGGGCGGCACAGTCGCGTTCCTGAGCGCGATCCGTCTGGGATTGCCGGCCGTCAGCTACTACGGCGCGGGCAATGCGCGATTCCTTTCGGAAAAACCGAAAGCGCCGGTGCAATTTCACTTCGGCGAAAAGGACTCATCGATTCCGCCCGAAGTGATACAGAAACACCGCGACGCGCTTCCACAAATGGAAGTGTATACATATCCAACCGCCGGACATGCCTTCAACCGTGACATCGATCCTTCGCATTACGACGCGCCGAGTGCGAAGCAGGCGCAAGATCGCGCGCTCGCGTTCTTCGAGCGCAATCTCGGCGGTTGACGGCATGAGCGCCGATGTTGCGTTCGCACTCGATCCGCAGCTTCAGGCGGACACGCAACCTGTCGGCGACCTGCTTTTCTCGCGCGTCCTGTTGATGGACGACGCGCGTTTTCCATGGCTGATTCTCGTGCCACGCATTGCCGGTTTGCGCGAATTGATCGAACTTTCAGCGGACGATCAGAAGCGGTTGCTCGATGACATCAATCGCGCCGCGCATGTGCTGCACGCCATCGAGAATCCCGACAAGCTCAATATCGCGATGCTCGGCAATGTCGTATCGCAATTTCACGTCCACGTGATCGCCCGCTTCGCGCGCGACGCCGCGTGGCCGAAGCCTGTCTGGGGAGTTGGCGAACGTACGCGATATTCAGCGTACGAATTACGGCGTTACGCTGACGAAATGGCCGTCGCGCTGCAACTGCGGGCATCGTGACCACATCGAGCATCGAACCGCTTGGCGATGGCGCATTGCTCATCCGCCTCGGCGACAGCATCGACGCCGCGACCAATCGCACTGCGATCGCACTCGCCGGCGCGCTGTGCGCCGCCGACATTTTCGGTGTGCGCGATATCGCACCGGCATACGCGAGCGTCTGCGTTCGCTATGAGATGTCGTCGGCCGACTTCGCTACGATTTCCACGCGTCTGCGATCCATTGTCGATTCGATAAAAACGGCCGAATACAGCGTGGACACCGATGTCACGGAAATTCCGGTTTGCTATGGCGGCAAATTCGGTCCGGATCTCGATGCAGTCGCGGCGCATGCATCGATCAGCGTGGACCATGTGATCGATCGACATGTTGATGCGAATTATGAAGTCGCGATGCTCGGCTTCATGCCGGGCTTCCCATATCTGCGCGGTCTCGATCCGACATTGCACACGCCGCGTCTTGCGACACCGCGAACACGCGTACCGGCCGGATCGGTCGCGATCGGCGGCGCGCAAACCGGCATCTATCCGCGCGAACTGCCCGGCGGCTGGCGAATCATCGGCCGCACCCCGCTGCGTCTGTTCGATTCCGCGCGCGAAACTCCCGCTCTGCTCAGTCCCGGGCAGAAAGTCCGATTCACACGCATCGGCCCCGATGAATTCGCAGCGATGCGACGATGAGCATCCATGTCGTTGCGCCCGGCTCGCTAACGACCGTGCAAGACCTGGGTCGGTTCGGACACACCCACATCGGCGTCGGCCACGCGGGCGCGATGGACGCTGTTGCATTGCGGCTAGCGAATCTTCTCGTGGGCAACGACGAGAACGCGGCGGCACTCGAAATCACGTTGCGTGGTCCGATCCTGCGTTTCGACGACGGCGCACTCATCGCAATCACCGGCGGTGAGATTGAAGCGCACGACGAAAACGGAATCGTGACGACGTGGCGTCCATTTCACGTACGCGCGGGATGCACGGTCGACATCGGCCATCTTCGCAGCGGATCACGCGCTTATCTTGCGGTTCGCGGCGGCCTCGGCGTCGAAGCTGTGCTCGACAGCCGCAGCACAGACGTCAACACATGTCTCGGTCCGTTCGGCGGACGCGCGCTCATTATGGGCGACGTGGTTCCGACGATGCTGCACTCCATCGAGCACACCGTGCATGCGACGTGGTCGCTCGATCCCTCGCCGTGGTTCGACGAACGCGCCGATCGACCGATCGGCCTGATTCCCGGCGCACATTTCAGCCATCTGGACGTCCAATCGCAACAGTCGTTGTTCGCACGCGAATTCCGCATCGGCAGTCAATCGAACCGCGTTGGCTATCGATTGCAAGGTCACGCATTGCGATTGCGCGAACCGCTCGAACTGGTTTCGGAAGGCGTCGTGCCCGGCACGGTGCAACTGCCGCCCGATGGCGAGCCCATCGTGTTGATGGCCGAGGCGCCGACGACAGGCGGATATCCACGCATCGGCCATATCGCCGCCGTAGATTTGCCGCGCCTCGCGCAACGGCGTCCGGGACAAACGGTTCGCTTCGCCGAGATGTCGCCCGACGAGGCGCAAACGCGGTATCTTCAGCGCGAACGCGAACTCGTTGCGTTGCGGCAATCAATCATCGAGCGGCTGAAAGCATGAGCGACACCATCGATCTGAATTGCGACATGGGCGAATCTTTCGGCGCCTGGCCGATGGGCGACGATGCCGCCGTGATGCCGTGGATCACATCGGCGAATATCGCGTGCGGGTTTCATGCCGGCGATTTCATGACGATGCAGAAGACCGTCGCGCTCGCGAAAAAGCATAGCGCCGTCGTTGGCGCGCACATTTCGTTGCCAGATCTTCAAGGATTCGGCCGACGCGAAATGCGCGTTTCGCCGGACGAAGCGTATGCGATGTCGCTCTATCAAATAGGTGCGTTGCAGGCGGTCGCGCGCGCGCAAGGCGTGCGAGTGGCGCATGTGAAACCGCACGGCGCGCTGTACAACATGGCGGCGAGGGATCGGGCGTTGGCTGATGCCGTTGCGCGGGCCGTGCGTGATGCCGATGAGGAAATGATCCTGGTCGGTTTGGCGGGGAGCGAGTTGATCCGCGCGGCTGAAGCGATTGGAGCTCGGGTTGCGCACGAAGCATTCGCGGATCGGCGTTATGAGGGCGATGGGTCGCTGACGCCGCGGCGTGAGGCGGATGCAGTCATTCATGATGTCGATGATGCTGTTGCGCAGGCGGTGCACATTGCTAAAAATGGAAAAGTGGATTCTCGCGCGGGCGCGATCGTCATTCGGGCTGATACGATTTGTGTGCATGGTGATCGGGAGAATGCCGGGGTGTTTGCGCAGAAGCTTCGGGAGACGCTTGAAGGCGCGGGGATTGTCGTCAAAGCGCTTTGACTTCAAGCTCTTTCGCCCTCTCCCCGCCGGCGGGGAGAGGGTTGGAGTGAGGGGGAAGCGCGGCTATTCTTCGCAACGTATTCGCAGCACTCTCACCTCAGCTTGTCAGTCCGGCAAAGCCGGAATCCAGCTTTTGGAGCAACGGCTTCCAAGACGCGAAGATCAAAAGCAAGGAACTGGATTCCCGCTTTCGCGGGAATGACGGGTTAAGAAGGTAGCCATTCGATTCTGAAATTAGCTCTAGCGAATACTATCGATCAACTCCTTCGGATCATAAACAACCCCACCCTTGATCACCCGATCGGCATGACTAAAATTCTTCACATCCGCCAACGGATCGTCGGTAAGCAGAACGACATCCGCCAGCTTGCCCGCCGCAATCGCCCCCAAATCGTTGCGTCCCATCGCCTTCGCACCATTCGTGGTCGCACTGCGCAGCACCTGCAACGGCGTCAGCCCGGCATCCTGCATCAACGCCATCTCGCGAAACACACTCGGACCATGCAACGTCCCGATATTGCCCGCATCGGTCCCCATCACGATCGGAACCCCGGCATCCCACAGCATCTTCAGATTCTTTTCGGACACGGTCGGCGGCGGTACGGGTTTCTTGTCCGTCATCATCTGAACAATGCGCGGCGGAACTTTTGCTTTGTCGATTTTTTCCAAATCATGCATCGCCGCGAGAATCTGCGGATCGGCCAAACGTTGCTCTTCCGGCGTCGCCTGCCATTGATCTGAAAACACCAGCCGATAACCGCTCGTGACGAACAATGTCGGGCACAACATCGCATGATGCTGCTTCATCATCGCGATGAATTCGTCGTCGATCGGTTCGTCGAACACCGAGTGCACGAGATAGTCGGCGCCTGCGCGCAATGCGGATTTGGCCGTGGCCAGTTCCGTGGCGTGCACGGCAAGCCGAATGTGCGCGGCGTGCGCCGCGTCCGCCGTCGCCTTGACGATGCGCTCCTGCGCGGCAAAATCGTCGTTGGGCTGATGGATGTACCAAACCTTGATGTAATCGGGCTTGTGCGGCAGTTCGCGCTTCACCAGATCGCGCGCGGCCTGTTCGGAATCGACTTTGACGATCGGCGGATCGCCAAGATCGAGTTGCGGACGCGACACCATCGAGATCAACGGTCCGGTCGTCTCGACGCGCGGCGCGGCATCGGATTTGCGCGCCGCGTCGCGCACATCGAAGTTCCAGAACGGACCGCCGACATCGATCACGCCGGTGACGCCGCTGGCAAGCCAGACCTTGAACGTGGCCGGCAAGCGCGCTTTGTTGCGCGCGACTTCCTGCGCATACGGCACGGCGGCGTTCAAATCGATGACGTCAGGACGGGTGTATACATTTCCCGATTGGAAAAAGTGGACGTGTCCGTCGATCAGACCGGGAATGAGCCATTTGCCTTTGCCGTCGATGCGTTGCGCTTGCGCTGGAATCTTCACCTTCGACTGCGGGCCGACGGCAACGATGCGCTCGCCTTCGATGACGACGGTTTGGTCCGGAACGGCCGCGTCGTCGCGCTCCGGATTGATCACTGTCACACCGACGATAGCGATTGCCTTGCTGTCCGGATGAGCCGGCGCCGCGTTCGCGCACAGCGCGAAGAACATCAGACCCAATGTCACGCTGATCATTCGCATTTTCCGTTCTCCCCGTGCAGGCCGTCGACGAGTTGACGTATTTGTCGTCGAATCGTGCAATATTCGCCGAAATTACGGTTTCGTCATAGAGCTTCGCATGAATTATTGGCCGTTGTTGGGTGTGGCAGTCGTCGTGGCGGGATTTGCCTTGCGCCTGAATCCGGCGCTGGTGGTCGTCGCCGCTGGCATCGTGAGCGGCATTCTTTCGGGGATGTCGATTGCGGATTTGCTCGCTTTGCTCGGACACAGTTTCTTGTCGAATCGCATGCTGATGCTGTTCATCCTCACGCTGCCGGCGATCGGTTTGCTCGAACGCGCCGGATTGCGCGAACGCGCGCGCGCATTTATCGCCGGCATGCGCCGGTTGACCTTTGCGCGATTGTTGATCGCTTATTTAGTCCTGCGTCAACTGTTGTCGATGCTGGGTTTGAACACTGTCGCCGGGCATCCGCAAACCGTGCGTCCGCTGCTCGCGCCGATGGCGGAAGCGGCCGCGGAAAAAATCGATCCTGCTCTGGACGATCGCGCGCGAGAAAACATCCGCGCGATCGCCGCGGCGACGGACAATGTCGGTTTGTTTTTCGGCGAAGACGTATTCATCGCGTTGGGTGCGGTGTTGCTGATCCAGGCGTTCTTCGCACAAAACGGCATCGACTTGAGTCCGATGTCGATCGCGGTGTGGGCGGTGCCGACAGCCATCGCCGCCTTCGTCATCCATTCGATTCGGATCGTGCTGTTTCAGCGGCGCATCGCCGCGGGAAATTTGAGCGCACTGGAACGGCTCGCCGATGCTGCGGATTGAATACGCCTATTGGCTTTGCGGGATTCTGCTCGCCATCTGCGCGCTGCTCGAACTGGGTTCGCGCCGATTTCCGCAAGCTGCGTTCTGGGGCATTCTTGCGATATGTTTTCTCGGCGGCGACACCATCGAGAGCGCATTCGCAGCGGGAAATAAAACGCCGTCGCAACTTGTGGGCGTCGGCGTCGTGGTTCTGGCGCTGCTGGCCGGTTCGGGAAAACTGAAACGCAAGTCCGAATTCGACGAAGACCACGCATCCCGGATCGCCAGCGCCGCACGACTCGGCAACAAATTGTTCATGCCGGCATTGCTGATTCCCGCCGTCACCCTCCTGTTGGCGTTGACTCAACCCTGGCTGCACGTCGGCGACATCAGTCTTTTCGATGCGCGGCAAAGCACGCTGACGGCGCTCGCCGCGGCGTGCGTCGTCGCCCTGTTCGCCGCGATGTGGCTCACGCGCGCGCGGCCGGCGGCCGCCGGCGTCGAAACGGCGCGCCTGCTCGATGCGTTGTCGTGGGCCGCCGTATTGCCGATGTTGCTGGCGACGCTCGGCGGCGTGTTCACCGCAACCGGGGTCGGCGACGCCATCGGCCATCTCAGCGCGGCGGCAATTCCCGTCGATTCGCGCGCGGCGTGCGTGTTCGCGTACGCGTTGGGCATGGTCGTGTTCACGGTCATCATGGGCAATGCTTTTGCGGCGTTTCCGGTGATGACCGCGGGCATCGGATTGCCGTTGCTCGTCGTCGATCATCACGCCAATCCCGCCGCACTGGGCGCACTCGGCATGCTGAGCGGCTATTGCGGCACGCTGCTGACGCCGATGGCGGCGAATTTCAACATCGTGCCGGTGGCCTTGCTGGAATTGCGCGATCCGAATGCCGTGATCAAGGCACAATGGCAGACGGCAACGTGCCTGTTTTTTGCTAATCTTATATTTATGTACTTTTTAGCATTCCGATGAAAGGCGAACAGACCGCCTTGCTGCTCGGATTCGAACCGTTCAACGGCGACAACGTGAATCCGTCGCAGCAAATCGTGGACGCGCTCGCCGGCGCAATCGTCGCGGCACATCGCGTCGCGGCAT
This sequence comes from Rudaea sp., assembly GCA_036267795.1. Lineage (GTDB taxonomy): Bacteria > Pseudomonadota > Gammaproteobacteria > Xanthomonadales > Rhodanobacteraceae > Rudaea. The sequence goes on along the minus strand of DATAVJ010000168.1, from coordinate 10,166 downwards.
GCACGCTACCCACCGAGTTCGCGCGCGTCGTGGCGATGACGTCGGATTTGATCGCAAAATATCGTCCATCGCTCGTGCTCGCCGTCGGTCAAGCCGGCGGGCGCGACGGAATTTCGATCGAGCGTATCGCGGTCAACGTGATCGATGCGCGCGTTGCGGACAACGCAGGCGATCAGCCTGTCGATGCGCCCGTCATCGACGGTGCGCCGAACGCGTATTTTTCCACGTTGCCGATCAAGGCGATGCTGCGCGCACTTCAGAACGCCCGGATTTCAGCCGAGATATCGAACACGGCTGGAACGTTCGTCTGCAATCAGGTTTTCTACGCGCTCGCCCATCTCGTGGCGACGCGCCATCCCGATATGCGCAGCGGTTTCGTCCACGTCCCGTTTCTGCCTGAGCAGGCGCGGCGGCACGCGGGCGCGCCGTCGATGGAGTTACAAACGATGATCGATGCGACGCGGCTTTGTCTCGAAGTCGCGCTGACAACCCGCGACGATCTGCATTTCGCCGCGGGCGCCACGCATTAGTGCGGCATCAATGCGACGTGACCGCGCCGGAGTTTTCGACAGGCGGCGGTGTCGTATCCGGTGACGGCGTGGGATCGACCAATGTCTGCGTCTTGCCGTCGAGATCGATGAACGCGTCGATTTGCTGCGCCTTCGCGGTGATCGCGATGAGATGCTTTTGCATGTCCGTGGCCTTGTCGCCGCGAAGCAGCACGATGCCGGTGATCTTTTTCGTGTCTTTCAGTTCACTCACGTAGCCGTACAGTTCGGCTTTGCCCAGCGTGTATTCCGCCGCTTCGAAGCGATCGGCCTTGGCTGGCGTGACTTGCAATTTCCCGTCGCGGATGGGATCGCGCGCGAACGCAAGCGATGCGGCGGCGAGCGAGACCGCTGCAAATGAAATGGCGATGAATTTACGCATTGGAATTCTCCGATTTTTGCGGCGTCGAAATTATTCGACGACCTTGATCACTTTGTATTTGCCGTCGTTGTCCTCAACGTAAGCGGTTATTTTCAGATCGCGGCAAATACCCGCCAACGCGGCAACGTGGGTGTTCTTCACTTTTTCCTTTTCGCCGGGCGTGAGCAGGATCGCATGCACGGGTTTGCCGACTTCGCTGAGATAACGGATGTGGCCGCGCAGGTCTTCCGCCGTCAACGTCGCTCCGTCGAAATCGAACTGGCCGTCTTTGTCCGCCTTCACGCTCAGGTCGTAGGACGAGGGCACGCCGACGGCGTCCGTCGTGCCGTCTTTGATCGCATTGCGTCCGCACGCGGCCATCAGAGCGATCGACAGAACGACGGCGAGAATGCGGGCTGTCTTCACAAATGCAAATTTATACATTGTATTCCTCGATGCTGTGTCTGTTTGGCGACGTCACGCTTTCGGCAGCGTGACGCCGCGTTGTCCTTGATACTTTCCGCCGCGGTCGCGATAGCTGGTTTCGCAAATCTCGTCGGATTCCAGAAACAGCATCTGCGCCACGCCTTCGTTCGCGTAGATTCTAGCCGGCAGCGGCGTGGTGTTGGAGAATTCCAGGGTCACGTGGCCTTCCCATTCGGGTTCCAGCGGCGTGACGTTGACGATGATGCCGCATCGCGCGTAAGTGCTTTTGCCGAGGCAGATCGTGAGCACTTGTCGCGGAATGCGAAAGTACTCCACCGTCCGGGCCAGCGCAAATGAATTCGGCGGGATGATGCAAACCTCGCCCTTCACGTCGACGAAACTTCGCGCGTCGAATTCTTTCGGATCGACGATGGTGGAATTGATGTTCGTGAAGACCTTGAATTCGTCCGCGCATCGCACGTCGTAACCATAGCTCGACGTGCCGTACGAGATCAGCTTGCCGCCGTTGCCGTTCGTGCGGATTTGCCCCGGCTCGAACGGCTCGATCATGCCGTGCGCAGCAGCCATGCGGCGGATCCATTTATCGCTTTTTATACTCATTTGCCTCTCTCGCCCGTCATTCCTGCGAAAGCGGAAATCCAGTGCCTTTTCGCTTTATGGATCAACAGCAAAGTCGCTGAATTCCCGCTTTCGCGGGAACGACAAAAATTATTTCACGTATTCTGAATGACGATTTTTGGAAACTGAATCGATTTGCTGCGCGCGTGCAGCGACAACTGCGCGGCCGTCTTGCGCGCGATCTCGCGGTACATCTGCGCCACTTTTCCGTTCGGATCGGCCGCGACCGTCGGCGTGCCGCTGTCGGCCTGTTCGCGGATGTGGATGTCGAGCGGCAGCGATCCGAGCAGCGGCACTTCGTACTGCGCTGCCATCGACGCGCCGCCGCCTGCGCCGAAAATATGCTCGGCGTTGCCGCATTGTGTACAAATATGAATTGCCATATTTTCCACAATGCCCAAAACAGGAACTTCTACCTTTTCGAACATCTTGAGCGCCTTGCGCGCGTCGAGCAGCGCGATGTCCTGCGGCGTCGTCACGATCACCGCGCCGGACACCGGCACGCGCTGACTCAGCGTCAATTGAATGTCGCCCGTACCCGGCGGCAGATCGATGATCAGATAATCCAGATCGACCCAGTTCGTTTCGTTGAGCAACTGCGTCAACGCCTGCGTGACCATCGGACCGCGCCAGATCATCGGCGTGTCTTCCTCGATCATGAAACCGATCGACATTGTCTGCACGCCGTGCGCGATTTTGGGTTCGATGTGCTGACCGTCCGGAGAATCCGGTTTGCCCGACACGCCGAGCATGCGCGGCACGCTGGGGCCATAAATATCCGCATCAAGGACACCGACCTTCGCGCCTTCCGCGATCAGCGCGAGCGCGAGATTCACCGCCGTCGTCGACTTGCCGACACCGCCCTTGCCCGACGCCACCGCGATGATGTTCTTCACGTTCGGCAGCGGATTCAGTTCTTTCTGAACCTTGTGCGCGAATACGCGCGAGCTGACGTTGACGATCACGCTGCCGAATGTGCCGTCCGCCTTGAGAACGTCGCGCACTTGCTGCGCGAGTTTGTCGTGCCAACCGGCAGCCGGATAACCGAGGACGATGTCGACGGCAACGTTGTTGCCGTCCGCGCCCACGCCTTTCAGCGCGCTGCTTTCGATCAGGCTTTGTCCCGTGTTCGGATCGACGATGGTTGCGAGCAGCGCGCGCACGTGCTGCTGGATGGCTTCGGTCATTAGTTGCTGATTGAGTAGCGCAAGACGGCAATTGTATCGCAGCCTCGCGCCACACCCTATTCGCGGCGTCCCAACAGTGTCCTCGACCTGTCCGATTCGGCCCGAAATATCGCGGCAGACTAAACCGCATCCGGGCACATGGCCCGAAAAGCGAGAAATCACATGCGCAAACAGGTTCGGGCGTTTAGGCTTTTCTGTGGGTCACTCGTTGCCGCATTTACATGGATCGAAGCCGCGGCTGCATCACAAACGCCGTGGAACGAGGCGATTTCATACGATTCTGAATCGATAACCGTTACGCCGGCGTCAGGTCAGCCAAGCTACTTCCAACAAGCGGAATTGGGACTGCCGCAACCAGGCGATTCGGTGTTCGGATCGGCAGTCGCGCAATGGAAAGACACCGCAAGTGGCGAACGCTGGGCAGTCATCGGCGCACCCGGTGATGACGGCGGCAAAGGTGCCGTCTACGTTTTTGAGTTGTCGCCTGGCGCGCGCCAGTGGCACCAGTTCACACGGATTATCGCAAGTGACGGCGCGGCGAGCGATGCATTCGGTTCAGCAGTAGCGATCGACGGGAATACCATCGCAGTCGGCGCGCCGAACCACACGTCAGCGGGGCATCCAAATTCGGGGCAGGCGTACGTCTATACGATTGACTTCGCATCCTCCGCCGTGAACGAGCAAGCTCGCATTTACGCTGCGGCGAGCGATAACGCGCAAACGGGAACGAGCGTTGCACTGGCCGGCGATAAGTTGCTGATCGGCGCACCAAACGCCAGTACGAACGGTGCCGTTTGGTTCGCTAAACGCTCCGGTACGTCATGGACCTACACGCAGGCATTATTTCCGTTCGGAACCTATTCGGGTTTCACATTCGGCAAGTCGCTGTCCATCGATGGCACTCGCATTCTAATCAGCATGCCCAACGACTCGAGTAGCGGCGATTCGAGCGGATTGGCGTTCACGTTCATCTATGACGGATCAGCATGGAACCAGGAGCAGCGGATTGCCGCACCGGACGCTGTCGCGTTCAACCATTTCGGTTCGGCGGTGGCGCTACGAGGCAATACGGCCGCAGTAGGTGCTCGCGATCACAATGCGAAGCAAGGCGCTGTCTATTCCTTCCTCCTTATCGCTGGCTGGACGTATGAATCCACGCTTTCCGTTGCCGGGTCAAAGCAATTCGGATACGCGGTTTCGCTCACCGATGGCATGCTCGCGGTTGGCGCAACGGAAGTAGGAGGTGCGGACGGCGGTCAGTCTTATCTCTTCAGCGGAGACTCGAAAGGCTGGGCTCCAATTCCGCTGCCGGCGACAGCACTGTATGGCCGTTTAGGTACAGCCGTTTCACTTGACGACTCGGAATTGCTCACCGGCGCACCTGACTATGGCGTGGGCGCAGTAGGTTCATACGGTGTCCAAGGTGATTCCTGGTCGTCGCAGGCGAATCTCCATGCGCTGGACGTTTTCGATGATCGCTTTGGCAGTGCGGTGGCGATTTCTGCAGATACCGCCGTGGTTGATTCCGTATATTTTGAAGGTGGTTCCACCACCAATCCGAGTTCGGTAAATATTTACGGGCGCGATCCGAATGGCGCGTGGCAATTGGAACAAAGCGTCAGTCGCGTTGCCGGCGACTTAGGAGATATCAATTATTGTCCGCTTGCGTCGATCGACGGCGACATGATCGCCATCGGCGATCCGAAGCAATCGTTCGGCGATACGTCAGACTCAGACAAAGGCGCAGCATACATTTACAAGAAAGTCGGCAAAGATTGGGTCAGAGACGCAGTACTGATCGATTTCAGCGGCAACGAAGGCGATGAGTTCGGATGCTCAGTATCGACTTCCGGAAATACCGTCGCTGTAGGTTCGCCGCGTGCTAACGGAGTGATAGGTGCCGTATACCTATTTGTCAAAGCCGGTGACGCGTGGACTTTGCAACAACGATTGTCGCCTAGCGACGGGGCCGTTGGTGACATTTTCGGAGTAGCAGTTGCGGTATCCGGCGATACTCTTGTCATTGGCTCGCCCTATCACGGCAATGGAACCGCATATCTGTATAAACGCAGTGGCGGCACCTGGTCATTCCAACACGAGATAACCGCCAGCGACGGAATGGCCGGCGATCATTTTGGCGCGCCACTGGCAATTTCCGGCACGACCTTGGCAATCGGAGCGCCGCGAAAGAATCCGGATGGCGGCGTATATATTTATACTGTTTCGGGTACTTCGACGGCCTTACAACAGCAACTTGACGGCCCCGGCACCGTTGGATTGTTCGGCATTTCGCTCGGCCTTTACGGCAATCAACTGGTTGTTGGTGCCGCTGAGACCGCTCACGTCTATAACCGCAGGAGCGGTAGTTGGTCTCCGCGGGCCATCATGGATGGCAATTCCTCGGGAACATTTTTCGGAGGCGCCGTAGGAGTCGCGGCCGGCAACATCATCGCAACTGATTTCAGAGAAGGCGGCGGTCGCGCCTACATCTTCCAAGACGACCGCATCTTCGCCGACGGATTCGATTGACGACGGGCGTTTTCTGTCCGAATCCCGTCGGTCTCGTTCCACTCGATTTCGCTCACACTCCCGCGCCGCCGCGATCAGCGGCGAATGCGAGGAGAATTCGAAGTGCGAGTGTCAACAAAAACTAAAACCATTGGCGCGATGTTCGCGCTGATGGTGGTTGCAAGCAATGCGAACGCCAGTTTCGCTCACACCGATTGGGATCGGGTCAGCACGTTGATCGCGACGACGGGGCCGTTCGTATTGCAAACCGATGTGCCGGTTCCCGCCTTGGCGGGACGTTTCGGATCGTCGGTGGCATCGTGGCATGACGAAGCATCCGGCGCCGACTGGGCCATCGTCGGCGCGCCGGGCGAAGACGGTTTCACAGGTGCTGCCTATATTTACAGCTACGCACCTGGATCGGCGGATTGGAAAAAGGAAGCGCGACTCGTTGCGCCCGACGCCACTTTCGGCAGCGAATTCGGATTTTCAGTGGCTATCGATCATGAAACGGTCGTGATCGGTGCGCCGCTGCACATCGCCGATTTCTTCTTCGGCGCAGCCTACGTCTTCGTGCGCGACGAGGCGACTGGCGACTGGACGCAGCAAGGCGACGAATTCAACGGCGGCGATCTCGATTACGGATTCGCCGTTGCAATCGCTGGCGACTCTCTCGCTGTGTCGGAACCGGGCGGCGGCAACGTTTTTACTTATGAACGAACGGGGACGGCGTGGTCATCGGCTATCAAGCTGACATCGACCAGCACGAAGCCCGATGCCGCATTCGGATTCAGTCTTGCGATCGACGCGCAGCATTTGCTCGTCGGCTCTCCGCGTGACAGCGAAGTATTGGATCTCGAAGGTTCGGCAACACTTTTCGATCGTGGCCGCGACGGTTGGGATTTGAGTCAGGTACTGCGTCCGGAAATCACTACGGAATCGCAGCAGCAGTTCGGGTATGCAGTCGCGTTTTCGCCGGAAACGATAGTCATCGGGTCGCCTTTTAAAGCGGCGCTCGCAGGCGCGATACATTTCTTCAGCTATAACGACATGATTCCACGGTGGGTGGAGCAATCGGTTTTCGGCGGCACGAGCACGATGCCGCCTTCGTTGTTCGGCGAATCGCTGGCGCTTTCAGGCGAAACGCTCGTGGCCGGCGCGCCGGGCATTGATTCGGCCGACGTGTTCCGGAATGACGCCGGCGTGTGGTCGTTGCAATCCGTACTCACGAACGATGCGGGCACGTTTTTCGGATGGTCCCTGTCGGCAGCGGGCGACAAGATCTGGGTCGGCACGCCTGGAAAGATGCTGTTGTCCGACGGCAACGCCTACGTTTTCATAAACGATCGCATCTTCGCGGACGACTTTGACTAAAACTTCATACGGTTTAGATAAGATGACGGCATGCGCGTCGTCATCTTGTCTCTGACCTTATTCGCATCGACTGCATTCGCTGCCGACCGCACGCCGGTCGGCACGTGGAAAACCATCGACGACAACTCGCATCAAGCCAAGGCGCTCGTCGAAATCACCGAGCACGACGGCGCGTTGTCCGGACGTGTAACGCAACTATTCCGCAAGCCCGGCGAAGACCAGAATCCGAAATGCGCGGATTGTTCGGGCAACAAGCACGACAAACCCATCATCGGAATAGAGATTCTCTGGAATCTTCATCGCGACGGCGACGAATGGGTCGGCGGCGAGATTCTCGATCCGGACGAGGGCAAAACCTATCGCTGCAAGATGCACGTCAGCGACGATGGCTCCAAACTCGAGGTGCGCGGCTTTATCGGCTTCTCGTTGCTCGGACGCACGCAAGTGTGGGAGCGCGCATCGCCGCAAGCGTGATCAGTGCGATGTCAGCGACTTCAACACACGCCCGTAAAAATTCAGACCCTCATAAAACGACGTGATGCGCAGCCGCTCATCTTTGCCATGCGCGCGATAATCACCGCGATCGATCGCCACACCCGATACGCCATACGACGGAATTCCCGCCGCATTCGTGTAGATGCTGTCGGACGCGCCTGTCTCCATTTCCGGAATCACCGGCACGCTGTGCCACATCTGCGCTGACACGCGGTCGAGCGCCTTCAGCACATCCGCGCGGATCGGCGGCGGTTCCGGCGATTTGTCGACGGGCGCGGTGTCCTGCGGCGGCACGCCGTTGTCGACGAACATCACCTTGAGCTTGTCGTCGGCGACGATTTTCTGCAGCGCCTGACGGATTTCTTCCTTCGAATGGCCGGGAAAGATGCGGCAATTCACGATCGCCGTCGCGCGCTGCGGCAGCGCGTTGTTGGCGTGACCGGCTTCAAGCCGGGTCGGCACGCACGTCGTGCGCAGCACGGAGTTGAAACGCGCATCTTTCGACAATCGGGCCGCTGCGGCCTGGTCGAGTTGCGGACCGATCAACGCACGCATGTCGCCGGCGACGTCTTTCGGTTCTATCTTCGCGTCACGCGCGAAAAATTCGCGCGTGACGGCATTCAACTCGGGCGGAAACGGCGAATCGTGCAGCTTGTCGAGCGCCGCGTTCAATTCGTAGATCGCATTGTCGGGCCGCGGCAGCGAACTGTGGCCGCCGGGATTGGTCGTGACGAACACGTAGTCGGCATATACTTTTTCCGTCGCGCCGAGTTGGACGCTGACGACCTTTCCATTCTCCGAATCGATGCCGCCGGAATCGGGATTGAGCACGTACTCGGCATCGACGAGATCGCGACGATTCTTGAGCAGCCACTCCACGCCGTTCGATGTGCCGCCTTCTTCGTCGGCTGTCAGCGCGACGATGAGGTCGCGATCCGGCACGAAGCCGTCTTTCTTGAAACGGATGAGCGTGGCGACAAGGATCGCGTCGCCGCTTTTCACATCCTGCGTGCCGCGCCCGTAAACGAAACCGTCCTTCTCGACGAACTTGAACGGGTCGGTAGTCCAATCCTCGCGGCGCGCCTCGACCACGTCCAGATGGCAGATCATCAGGATCGGCCTGCCGCCTTTTCCACTGCCGTGATAGCGCACGACGATATTTTTCTTGCGGTCGTTCGGTCCGTCGATGACGATGTCTTTCTGCGCGAATCCCGCATCGAGCAGACGCTTGGCCATCGCGTCCGATGCGGTGGTGACGTTGCCCACCGAATCGGTCGTGTTGATTTCGATGAGCTGCTTGAAGATATCGAACGCAAGCTTGCGCGTGGCATCGTCGGGCGAGGCATCGCGCGCCATCGCGGCAGTGGAAAGTCCGGTACACAACGCAACGGTAACGCAGCGGCGCAAAAAGCTCATGCGATTTCCCCGAGATGGAAAGGTCAAGACTAAGGCCGAGCGCCGTCGAAGCGCAATCGCATGCGATAATCACCATTGGTTATGGATATCCCGAAACGCATGACTCCGCGCGAAATCCTCGTCACCCACGCCCTGCCTTACGCGAACGGCCCGCTGCACATCGGCCATATGCTGGGCTATATCCAGACCGACATATGGGTGCGCGCGCGTCGCATGGCGGGCGACACGGTGCACTTCGTGGCCGCCGACGACGTGCACGGCACGCCGATCATGCTCGCCGCTGAGAAGGCCGGAAAATCGCCCGAGGAATTCATCAAGGAAGTCGAGATCGGACATCGAGCCGACTTCAAGGATTTCGGCGTCGATCACGACTACTACTACACGACGCACTCGCCTGAAAACAAAGAACTTGCCGAACTGATCTACACCCGCCTGCGTGACGCGAAACCGAGCCACATCGCCACGCGCGCGGTACGCCAGTTCTACGATCCGCTTAAACAGATGTTTTTGCCCGATCGCTACATCAAAGGCACATGCCCGAATTGCGGCACGCCGGATCAGTACGGCGACAATTGCGAGAACTGCGGCGCAACGTATGCGCCGACGGATTTGATCGATCCGAAATCTGTCGTGTCCGGCGCGACGCCGGAGTTGCGCGATTCCGAACACTACTTCTTCAAGCTCGGCGACTTCACCGATTTCCTGCGCGAATGGTTGAACGGCGATGTCGCGCATTCTTCCGTGAAAGCGAAACTCAGCGAGTGGCTCGATGCCGACGGCGGTTTGCGCGATTGGGATATCTCGCGCGACGCGCCGTATTTCGGTTTTCCAATTCCGGATGCGCCGGGGAAATTTTTCTATGTTTGGCTGGACGCACCCGTCGGTTATCTCGCCTCGTTCAAAAAATATTGTGCGACAAACGATAAATTGGGCGCCGCGTACTTCGACGATTTCATGCAGCCGGATTCCGTCGGCAAAAACGGACTCGCGCGCGAGATGCACCATTTCATCGGCAAGGACATCGTGAATTTCCACGGGCTGTTCTGGCCGGCGATGCTGCACGGCGCGAAGCTGCGTGAACCGAATGCGTTGCATGTGAACGGCTATCTCACCGTGAACGGCGAGAAGATGTCGAAGTCGCGCGGGACGTTTATTCAGGCGCGGACGTATCTTGATGCGGGGTTGAATCCGGAATTTCTGCGTTACTACTTT
>DATAVJ010000167.1:0-7264 GCA_036267795.1 Rudaea sp. | reverse complement strand
CATCCGCCGCCTCGCAAATTCTTAACAGCAATTTCCGCATTCAGTCCTGTTCCTGTCCCGCAACTTCGGCGTAGGACGAATAAGAATGCACACGCTGGATATTTCGATTTCCCTAAGGCGCCGGATCCCCGGCTCACGGTGCGAGCGTGAGTCTTCCGGCGCCTTTTTTTTGACTTTCATTCTCTACCTTGGAGCGGCTCAAATGGAAAAGCTTGATCGAGAATATCAACTCCGGATTTTGAAGGCAGCAGCCGACATTTATCCCCAACCGTTGTTTGTGCACGAAGAATTGGCGGGTCGCAGCGGAGGGGATATCGAACTTAACTGCGCATACCTCGAAGAGCATGACTTAGTCCGTTTGAATTGGGTGGGCTCGGAAAATTCCGGCAGAGTCGTCCTATCGGTCCTCGTCACAGCGACGGGAATGGATTACTTGGCGAATGATGGGGGATTGCCTGCAATTCTCAATGTGCTGACCATTCGATTGGAGAGCGACGCCGTCAAGAAAATCTTCATCGAAAGAGTGAGAAGCGCGAATGGCGATCGAACTGCCAAAGATAAGGCAGGCGTGAAATTAAGATGAGCGCATTTCACTATGCTGCGATTCTATCGCCTCAAAAAGGAGGCGGTTTCACGGTAACGTTTCCCGATTTGCCCGAGGCGATAACGGAAGGCGACGATCGCGAATCCGCACTATTCAACGCCCAAGACGTTCTCACGTTGTGCCTCGAGCAGCGTCTGGAAGACGGCGAAGAAATACCGCCGGCACGGCGCATCAGTAAGGGCGTTTGGATTGAACCTGCGGCAAGCATCCAGGCTGCTTTGCTTGTGAGAACTTTTCGCCAGGCGCAAGGCAAATCCGTGGCGGACATGGCGCGTGCATTACATACCTCATGGCCGGCCGCGCAACGGCTGGAGCAACCAGGCGGAAACCCGACGCTGAGGCAGTTGGAACGCGCCGCCGACGCGCTCGGCAAGCGCCTAGTCATCACATTGTCGTAGCTTTATTCGCCCAGCGTCAGCAACGATGCATTCCCACCCGCCGCGGTCGTATTGATCGTCAACGTGCGCTCGGTAACGAAGCGCAGCAAATAATGCGGTCCGCCGGCTTTTGGTCCCGTGCCGGAAAGATTCTCGCCACCGAACGGCTGCACGCCGACCACCGCGCCGATCTGATTCCTGTTGACGTAGCAATTGCCGACTTTTGCGCGTTGTGAAATATGTGCAATTGTGGAATCGATGCGGCTGTGAATGCCGAGCGTGAGTCCGAAACCGGTTGCGTTGATGGCGTCGATGACGGCGTCGAGTTGATCGGCTTTCCAGCGCAATACGTGCAGCACGGGGCCGAACACTTCGTGCGTCAGTTGCGATAACGATTTCAACTCGAACGCGCGCGGCGCGAAGAACGTGCCGTTGGCGCAGTCGGGTTCGAGTTGAATCTGCTTGATGAGTTTCGTTTCCTTTTCCATGCGCGCGGCGTGATCGGCGAGTCCCTGGCGCGACGGTTCGTCGATCACCGGGCCGACATCGGTGGACAGCAACGCCGGATCGCCGACTTTCAATTCATCCATCGCGCCGGACAGCATCGCGATCACCTTGTCGGCGATGTCGTCCTGCACGAAAAGGACACGCGCGGCGGAACAACGTTGGCCGGCGGAATCGAAGGCGGAGGCGATAACGTCCTTGACGAGTTGTTCGGGCAGCGCGGACGAATCGGCGATCAGCGCATTCTGTCCGCCAGTTTCGGCGATCAGCGCGGCGATGGGCGAATTGCGCGCGGCGAGCGTGCGGTTGATCGTCCACGCGGTTTCAGTAGAGCCGGTCATGCACACGCCGGAAACCTCGGCTTTCGTCAACAGCGTGTTGCCGATCATCGATCCTTTCGCCGGCAGAAATTGCAGAACCGATTCCGGAACGCCCGCTTCGTGCAGCAATTTCACGGCGGCGTATCCGATCAATACGGTTTGATCGGCGGGCTTCGCGATCACGGCGTTACCGGCGACGAGCGCTGCGGCGACTTGTCCGGTGAAAATCGCGAGCGGAAAATTCCACGGGCTGATGCACACGAACACGCCGCGTCCGTGCAGCGACAATTGATTCGATTCGCCGGTAGGGCCGGGCAACGTTTCTGGATTGCCCATCAGCTTGCGCGCCGTCGCCGCGTAGTAGCGGCACATGTCGGCGGCTTCGCGGACTTCGGAAATCGCCGCGGGCAGCGTTTTTCCGGCTTCGCGCACGCACAGCGCAACGAATTCGGCGCGGCGTTGTTCGAGCAGGTCGGCTGCGTGTTCGAGGATTTTTGCGCGCGACGCGGCGGGCAGATGATCCCAGTCCGGTTGCGCGGCGGTGGCATTCGTCAACGCGCGTTCGACGGTCGCGGCGTCGGCTTGCTGCTTGGTCCCGATCTTGATGCGGCGATCGGCGGGATTCGTCACGTCCTGCAGCGGCTCGCCGGATGTCGCGCCGGGCACGAGCGGCGTCGCGTTCCAGTTCGTCGATACCGTCGCGACGGCATCGGCGAGCGCGTTCAATTCGTTGTCGTTGCCGAAATTCACGCCCATGGAATTCTTCCGTTGTCGGCCGCTGCCGGCCTGTTCGTACAAGGCAACCGGTTGCGGGATGCGCGGATGCGGTTTGATCGCAAATGCGTGGACGATATCGACGGGATCGGCGACGAGATCCTTGATCGGCAGCGATTCGTCGACGATGCGATTGACGAACGACGTGTTCGCGCCGTTTTCGAGCAGGCGCCGCACGAGATACGGCAGCAAATCTTCGTGACTGCCGACGGGCGCGTAGACGCGGCACGGCACATCCAAGTTGTTCGGGCTCATCACTTCGGCATAAAGATCGGTGCCCATGCCGTGCAGACGTTGAAACTCGAACGGACGTCCGCGCGCCATGTGATGGATCGCCGCGATGGTGTGCGCGTTGTGCGTCGCGAAGGCAGGATAGAAGGCGTCGCCATAATCGAACAGACGGCGCGCGCAGGCGAGATACGAAACATCGGTGTTCGGTTTGCGCGTGTAAACGGGATAGCCGACAAAGCCGCCTTCCTGCGCGCGCTTCACTTCGGAATCCCAATACGCACCTTTGACAAGGCGAACGCAGAAACGGCGTCCGACTTTCTTCGCCTGCTCAGCCAGCCAGTCGATCACAAACGGTGCGCGCTTCTGATAAGCCTGCACGGCGAGGCCGTAGCCGTTCCAGCCTTCCAGCGACGTGTCGGCATGCACCGCCGCAATAATTTCCAGCGACAGTTCCAGTCGATCGGCTTCTTCCGCGTCGACGGTCAAACCGATGCCGTTCTTTTTCGCGAGTTGCGCCAGTTCCAACAGCTTCGGCATCAGTTCCGCATGGACGCGCTCGCGCTTGGCGACTTCGTAACGCGGATGCAGCGCCGAGAGCTTGATCGAAATGCTCGGCGCATCGAGCACATCGTTGAACGGCCCGCGTTTGCCGAGCGCGGCGATGGCGTCTTTGTAGGCGCGGTGATAACGCTCGGCGTCCGGTTGTGTGAGCGCGGCTTCGCCGAGCATGTCGTACGAATAGCGGTACGCGCGATTGTCTTTTTCGTCGGCGCGATCGAGCGCTTCCTTGATCGTTCGTCCCATCACGAACTGATGGCCCATGATGCGCATCGCCTGGCGCACGGCGAGGCGGATCACCGGTTCGCCGGCGCGGCCGACCAGGCGTTTCAGTGCGCCCATGAAATTGCGTTGCGTCTCGTCGGCGAGCGTGACCAGCTTGCCGGTGAGCATCAATCCCCACGTGCCCGCGTTGACGAGCACGGAATCGCTCTTGCCGAGATGCGATTCCCAGTTGGCGTCGCCGAGTTTGTCGGAAATGAGTTTATCGGCCGTTTCCTTGTCCGGAATGCGCAGCAGCGCTTCGGCGACGCACATGAGCAAGACGCCTTCCTCGCTCGACAGATCGTATTCGCGCATGAACGATTCGACGGCGGTTTGCTCGTGCTTCTTCGCGCGCACGCGGGCGACCAGCTCGGTAGCCCTCGCGAGCACGAGATCGCGTTCGGCGGGCGGCAATTCCGCTTGCGCGAGCAGCTCGTTGACGGCTTCGGTTTCGTCGCGCGAATAGGCAGCGGTGAGGCGCGCGCGCGCGGCGTCGGGTGCCGCGGGAAGTTCGGATGCGAGGATCGCGTTCATCGTTTCGGAAAATTGGGTCGGTTATCCGGAAAACGACCGGAACAGACCGCGTAGTTTACCAGTCGGCGGCGCGCGCTCGTTTATCCGGCGCACTCGGACGATGTTCGCCGGAAAATCGCGCGGGCGCGTAAAGATCGCTTGCGAAGGCGAGAAATGCGCGCTCCGCGCTTGCTCGTATCGGGCGCGCTAACTATCATTAGCGGGCTTAGCTTCTCAGTCGCCAAGGACCGGCTTCAGATGACCCAAACGGCGCCAAGCCCGGCGGTGTCGGTGCTGGTTTTACCGCACCGGTCGCTGTCGCGCGCGGGACTGGTCGGATTTCTGGTCGCGCAAGGTGCGGCGATCGGAATTTTTGCGATGCTGGCGGCGCTGGGCGGAAACGTGTTCGCGCCGGGGTTTGCGATTCTGGCGATGTGGTTGGTCGCGTATTGTTTCATGCGCATCTGGCGGAGATCCGGTGCGGGACAGGTCGTCACGATGACGCCGTCGCAACTGGAAGTTGCAACGACATCGGGTGCGTCGAGCGTGCGCTTTCATCCATATTGGACGAAAGTGCGGCTGGAACAGGGCCCTCATCGCGGATGGCCTGCAAGATTGCTGGTCGGCTCGCACGGACGCGATATCGAAATCGGCGCGTTTTTGAACGAACAGGAGCGCCGCGAATTGGCGCAACGAATGACGGAGCTGCTGCGTGACATGCAGGATCGCGGCGGACCACAGGACACAAGCGTGCAAGGTGACAACGAATGAAGTTGGCCGGATCGATGCGTAGGAAAGTTGGCATCACTAATTGGATCGGCGGAGCCGCATTGGCGGCGGTCGCAAACGCCGCGCATGCGCTGGCGGAGCCGTGGCAGCTCAACATGACGGCCGGCGTGACGGACACGTCCAAAGAAGTCTACGCAATGCACATGTGGGCTTTTTACGTGTGCTGCGCGATCGGTGCGGTGGTGTTCGGCGCCATGATCTGGGCGATGATTTTCCATCGCAAATCCCGCGGCGCGGTTGCCGCGCGCTGGAGCCACAACACGCACGTCGAAGCGGTGTGGACCGTGCTGCCGATCATCATTCTCGTCGCGCTGGCGTGGCCGGCGACGAACGTGTTGCTGAAAATGGCGTACACGGAGAAATCCGACATGACCATCAAAGTCACCGGCTATCAGTGGAAGTGGGGTTACGACTACATCAACGTCGGCGACAAGCCTTACCACGTGCATTTCATTTCACGTCTGGATCCCAAGAGCGACAAGACACGCGAACTGAAATCCGGGATGGATCCGTGGGCGGTGAAAGAGGGCAACGATCAGACGTATCTGCTCGATGTCGACAAACCGCTCGTGATTCCGGCCGATACGAAGGTGCGGTTCGTCGTCACCGGCGACGACGTGATCCACGCGTGGTGGGTGCCGCAGCTCGGTTGGAAGCAGGACGCCATCCCCGGCATCATCAACGACGCGTGGACGGAAGTTCACGATCCCGGCGTTTACCGCGGACAATGCGCGGAGCTGTGCGGTCAGGATCACGGCTTCATGCCCATCGTCGTGAAGGTCGTGCCGAAGGCCGAGTTCCAGACCTGGATCGATCAACAGGAAGCGGCCGCGCAACCCGCCACGCAAACGCCTGCGGCTCCGGCCGCGACGGCGCCCAATCCGCCGCCGGCCGCGCCGAGCGCGAGCTGATCACACCGAATTCGAGTAGAGGTTTATCCATGGCAACGCACGCCGCCACGCATCACGACGACAAGCATCACGACGTCAGCGCGCACGACGATCATCACGATCACAAGCCGCACGGCTTCATCAACCGCTGGGTGTTTTCGACCAACCACAAAGACATCGGCACGCTGTACCTGGTGTTCTCATTCATCATGGCCTGCATCGGCGCGGCGTTCTCCGGTGTCATCCGCACCGAGTTGATGAAACCGGGTTTGCAATTCGTGCAGCCTTACTTCTTCAACCAGATGACGACGATGCACGCGCTGGTGATGATCTTCGGCGCGATCATGCCGGGCTTCGTCGGATTGGCGAACTGGATGATCCCGCTGCAGATCGGCGCGCCGGACATGGCGCTGCCGCGCATGAACAACTGGTCGTTCTGGATTCTGCCGTTCGCATTTTTCATGCTGCTGTCGACGCTGTTCATGCCCGGCGGCGCGCCGGCCGGCGGCTGGACGATGTATCCGCCGCTCGCGATCCAGGGCGGCAATTCGGTGGCCTTTCTGGTGTTCTCCGTCCACTTGATGGGCATCAGCTCGATCATGGGCGCGATCAACATCATCGCGACCATACTCAACCTGCGCGCACCCGGCATGGCATTGCTGAAGATGCCGCTGTTCGTGTGGAGCTGGCTGATCACCGCGTTCCTGCTCATCGCCGTTATGCCCGTGCTCGCCGGTGCAGTGACGATGCTCCTTACCGACAAATATTTCGGCACCAGTTTCTTCAACGCCGCCGGCGGCGGCGATCCCGTGATGTTCCAGCACATCTTCTGGTTCTTCGGGCATCCCGAGGTCTACATCATGATCTTGCCGGCGTTCGGCATCGTCAGCGAAATCATTCCGACCTTTTCGCGCAAACCGCTGTTCGGCTACCAGGCGATGGTGTACGCCATCGCGTCGATCGCGTTCCTCTCGTTCATCGTGTGGGGCCACCACATGTTCACCGTCGGCATGCCGACGGGCGGCGAATTGTTCTTCATGTATTCGACGATGCTCATCGCCGTGCCGACCGGCGTGAAAGTCTTCAACTGGATTTCCACGATGTGGAAGGGATCGCTCTCATTCGAGGCGCCGATGCTGTGGGCGGTGGCATTCGTCATCCTGTTCACCATCGGCGGTTTCTCCGGATTGATGCTCGCCATCACGCCGGTGGATTTCCAATACCAGGACACCTACTTCGTCGTGGCGCACTTCCACTACGTGCTGGTCACCGGCGCGCTGTTTTCCATCATCGCCGCCATCTACTACTGGTGGCCGAAGTGGACGGGGAAGATGTACAACGAGTTCTGGGCAAAGGTGCATTTCTGGTGGTCGATGGTGTTCGTCAACGTGCTGTTCTTCCCGCAGCACTTCCTCGGCCTCGCCGGCATGCCGCGCCGCA
>DATAVJ010000166.1:0-13282 GCA_036267795.1 Rudaea sp. | reverse complement strand
AGTGTCCATCAAGACGGCGCGTGAGCGTGTTCACTGCGCCGATGCGCTGCGCGAAATCGGAAAGCTCCGCACAGAGCGGAAGGACGATCGATTTCAGCGGCAGCGTGATGTTCGCACCGGCACCTTCTTCATGGCTGAACTGCGCGAGTTGCGATTCGAACGTGCGTGCCGGCGCGCGGATGGCTTCGTAAGTGAGCGGGATTCCCGTTTGCCGCGAAAACTCCGCATGGATTCGCGGCGACAGCGAATGCGCAATCGGATCGCCGAATACGGCGAACCGTTTCACTCCGTCAGCCACTGCGCGGCTTGGATGGCGAAGTAGGTGAGTATCGCATCGGCGCCGGCGCGCTTGATCGATGTCAACGTTTCAAGCACGCACGTGCGTTCGTCGAGCCAGCCGTTTTGTGCGGCCGCTTTCAGCATCGCGTATTCGCCGCTCACTTGATACGCGAAGGTCGGCGCACCGAAGCGCTGCTTCACGTTGCGGATGACATCCAGGTAGGGCAGCGCCGGTTTCACCATCACCATGTCGGCGCCTTCGGCGAGATCCAGTTCGGTTTCGCGCAGCGCCTCGGCGGCGTTGGCGGGATCCATCTGATAAGTATACTTGTTGCCTTTTCCCAATTTTGCCGCGGAGCCGACGGCGTCGCGGAACGGGCCGTAGAAACCCGATGCGTATTTCGCGGAATACGCCAATATCCGAGTATGGATGTGGCCGTTGCTTTCCAGCGCCGTGCGGATCGCGCCGACGCGACCGTCCATCATGTCCGACGGCGCCACGACATCGGCGCCGGCAGCGGCGTGCGACAACGCTTGCTTGACGAGTGCTTCGATGGTCGCGTCGTTCATCACATAGCCGGACTCGTCGATCAATCCATCCTGGCCGTGTGTCGTGAACGGATCGAGTGCGACATCGGTGATGACACCCAATTCCGGATGCGCGCTTTTCAGCGCGCGAACCGTACGCTGCACCAAGCCGCGGTCGTTCCACGCTTCGCGCGCGTCTACGCTTTTCGCAGAATCCGGTGTCGAGGGAAATAACGCGACGGCGGGAATTCCGAGCGCGTGCGCTTTGCCGGCCAGCGTCACCATCAGATCGGTCGACAAACGCTCGACGCCGGGCATTGATGCCACGGGCTGACGGCTGGCATCGCCTTCGCATACGAATACCGGAAGAATCAGATCGGCCGGCGTCAGCGTCGTTTCACGCATCAACGCGCGGCTGAAAGCATCGCGGCGCATGCGTCGCATGCGGATGTGGGGATAAGCCATGAAGGACTCCGGTAACTCGCGCGTATTTTAATGCGAATTGCCCGGATTCCACGCGGGGTTGCAAACGTTTTCGGTTGCTGGTGTGATGACGCCCGCATTCGCCGTTGCGGCTCGGCCGCAGAATGGGGCGACGCGGCGTGCCGCACGATGCAATACAGTGACGCTACGGTCGCTTTTTGGCGTCCGCGGCGTTTTAGTGCCGTTGTTCTGTCGTGAGGGAACGGAACGTGGAGGGAATTCTGGTCGTTGAACGTTCGGCGACGCTGGGGCATTTGCTCAAGCGAACGCTGGGCGCTGCCAGCATCACTCCGCGCGGCGAGCTATCGAACTATCTTGAAGCGCTCGATCATCTGCAGCGATCGTCGGAACTGGGTCAGAATTATCGTCTCGTGCTGATCGGCGCGCCGGCGCGAATGACGCGCGAATTCGCGGCGCTGCTCGACTTCTTCAAAGGCGACGGCAATGCGGTTCCGGTGCTGATGATGGCGCATGAGAAATCGCCGGACCTTCTGCAATTCGTGGAATCGCGCCAGCCCACCAACCTGATCGTGTGGGCGGAATTCAGCCGTATTCCCGGCGCGATCCGCGCGCTCGCGCTGACGCCGATGGCTGCAGCGGACGAGCCGAAGGCGGACGTCGCGCCAGCCAAAGTGGACGCATCGTCGGCGACCGGCATCCGCATCTTGTTCGTGGATGATTCGCAAAGCGTTCGGCTCGCCTATCGTCAACTGCTCGAACGCAACGGCTTCAATGTATCGGTGGCCAGCACATTGCGCGAAGCAGTGGAGATGTCGTCGAACGGCACGTTCGATCTCGTCATCGTCGATTATTTTTTACCGGACGGAAACGGCGACGAGCTGTGCCGGCGTCTTTCGGGCAAACCGGGTGCGCCGTCGCTGGCGATCATCACCGGCACGTATCGCGAAGACGTGATCAAGCGGTGCCTCGACGCGGGCGCCACCGAGTGCATGTTCAAGAACGAGGCGAAGGAATTGTTCCTTGCGCGCGTGCGCACGATGAGCCGCCAGATACAGATGCAGAAATCGGTCGAGTCAGAACGCCAGCGCCTCGATGGGATTTTGGGATCGGTGGGCGACGGCGTTTATGGCGTGGACGGAAACGGCGTCATTACCTTCATCAATCCGACGGGCTTGCGCCTGATCGGACATCTGGACGAATCGGAAGTCGTCGGCAAGACCGCGCACGACGTGATGCATTTCGCGGCGGAAGACGGAACACGGATCGAGCCGGGCGAATCGCCGCTGACGCGCGCCTATGCACAGGGCGAATCGTTGAGCGCGCACGAAACCGTGTTCTGGAAGAAAGACGGCGAAGGCATTCCTGTCGAGTGCACCGTTCTGCCGCTGGCGATTCAGCAGCGCCGCGAAGGTTCCGTCGTCGTCTTCCGCGATATCTCCGAGCGCAAAAGCGCCGAGCGCCTGCGCTGGGAATTGACGCATGATCGTCTGACCGGATTGGCCAACGCGCGTCATTTCAATCATGCGCTCACGCAGGAGCTGAACAAGCGCCGCGACAATGGCGGCTATGCCGCGGTGTTGTATATCGACATCGACCGCTACAACTACATCATCGACACAGCCGGCATTTCGGGTGCGGAACAATTGCTGATCGAAGTGGCCGCGACGATCAGCAAACGTTTGCGCGAAGGCGATTTGCTATCGCGCATCGAGGGCGATCGCCTTGCGCTGTTGCTGACCGGCGTGCAATTGGAGAACCTGTTTCCGGTCGCGGACGGTTTTCGCGAACTGATGCATCAATGCCATTACACCGCGCACAACCAGCTACGGCATTGCACGGCATCGATCGGCACGGCGGTGGTGAGCAAGGACACGCCGTCCAGCGAATATGCGCTCGAACATGCGCGGCTCGCGTGCAAAAGCGCCAAACAGCGCGGCCGCGACCAGACCGAAATCTACGTCGGCGAACACGACGCGCGCATCGCGCGCGAGATCGAATCGGGATGGACGGATCGTCTGCGCACGGCGCTGGAGCAAGAACGCTTCATCTTCCTCGTGCAGCCGATCGTGCCGCTCGCCGCATTGCCGACGACCGAAAGCGCGGTCGTGCAGCGTCAAGGCTGGCGCGTGAACGGAGCCGGCGACGGCAACCTGGAATACCTTTTCGAAATCCTCATCCGCATGGTCGGCAAGGAAGGCCAGCTCATCTCGCCCAGCGTGTTCGTGCCGTTGGCCGAACGCGTGGGCATGATGCCGAAGGTCGATTTGTGGGTCGTCAATCGTCTCGTCAAACACCTGGCCGGACTGAAGAACATCAAGGCGCCCATCGCGTTCAACGTCAATTTGTCGAACATGACGCTGGCCGATCCCGAATCGCTCGCGTTCATCGAAGCGGCGATCAAGAGCTCGGGCGTGCAGGCGCGGCAGCTCGTGTTCGAGATCACCGAAACCAGCGAATTGACCAGCCTGCACACGGCGCGCAAGTTCATCTCGGCGCTGAAGAAGCTCGGTTGCCGTTTCGCGCTGGACGATTTCGGAACCGGGTTCTCGTCGTTTACCCATCTGCGTCACCTGCCGGTCGATTTCGTCAAAATCGAAGGCAGCTTCGTCGAAGGCATGGCCGGCAGCGATCTCGATCGCAAGATGGTCGGCTCCATCACCCAACTAGCGCAATCACTGACGCTCAAGGTCATCGGCGAACACGTCGACAGCTTTGCGACGCTACAGGCGCTGCGCGCGAGTGGCGCGGAATATGCTCAAGGTAATTACTTGGGTGAACCGCGGCCACTGCGCTCGATCGACTTCAACGCACTTTTTCCGTCGAAGTAGGTCAACAGGGGTCCGGAATGGCGACGCAGTTCCGGTTTGGACTGCGAGCCAGTTCAGCGACGGTTCTTTCCGAAGGGTTTAGAATTCGTTAAAGTCGTTACTGGTCCGCTGTCTGGGTGAAGAACCTTTACAACGCGTTAAGATTGTATTATAACCTCTTGAAAAGAGGCACATAAAAATGTCCCCGATTACCAGCTTCCTGCTTATCTGTGGCTTCGCCGGTTTCTTGTTCGTCTCGATACGACGCATTCCGGAAGGTCAGGTCTATACGCTCCGCCGCATCGGCGGTCATATGCGGACGGTGGGATCCGGTCTGCACGTGGTGCTGCCCTTCGTGGAAAAAGTGATCCACAAGATTCGCCTGCTGGGCAATGTGGTTCCAGTCAATGTTCCGACGCCGTCCGGTTCCATGCAGGGCAACATCTACGTGCAAGTGGTTGATGCGCGCCGCGCCGACGAAGTTATCGACGCCGTGCCGGAACTGCTCTCGCGCCGCGTTTCCGACATTTGCGTGGAGTCGTCGGAAGAGAACGATTCCGACCGCAACCGCCGCATCAAGATGCAACTCAACAGCGAACTGGGCGAACGCGGGCTGCTGATTACGCGCGTACAGCTCACGCACGCGTAGTTTCACCCCTTCACGCTGGATTTTGCCCGTCCGGGCAAGGATACTTGCGGGCCCCGCGCGGCGGATAATCGTCGCGCCATTTCCAGGAACCGCATGAATCCCGTTTCAGGTCTCGCCGATCGCGCCGCGCTGTATGCACGCTTGAATGCGGGCATGGCCGAACTCGGCTTGGCGTCGAATGCGGACGTCTGCGAGAAATTGCTCGACTACCTCGAACTGCTCGAACGCTGGAATACCGCATACAACCTGACGGCCGTGCGCGGTGCGTCGGACATGATCGATCGTCATATTCTCGACTCGCTCGCCATCGCGAAATACGTGCACGGCGATACGCTGGCCGACATCGGCTCCGGCGCCGGCTTGCCCGGAATTCCGCTCGCCATTGTCGACGCGTCGCTGGCGTGCACGCTCGTCGACAGCAACGGCAAGAAAGCGCGTTTCCTGCGCGAGGCAGTGCGCACGCTGGCGCTCGACAATGTCCGTGTGGAAAACAAACGCGTCGAAGACGTCGTCGGACAATTCTCCACCGTGACAGCGCGGGCATTCGCCAGCGTCACGGAGACCGTAGCGATGGGCGGACACCTGCTCGCGCGCGACGGCGTGCTGCTCGCGATGAAAGGTTTGTTGAAGAAAGAAGAGATCCTCGCCCTGCCTCCGCAGTTCGTCATCGACGATACGCGAACGCTCGCCGTTCCCGGCGTCGGCGCCGCACGCAGTCTGATAGTGATTCGCCGCGCAACGATGACGCAACACCATGCCGCATGAGCATGCCGACATGACCCGCATCATCGCTGTCGCCAATCAGAAAGGCGGCGTCGGCAAGACGACGACGGCGGTGAATCTCGCCGCGGCGCTGGCGGAAACGCGGCGCAAGATCTTGCTCGTGGATTTGGATCCGCAAGGCAATGCGACGATGGCGTCCGGCATCGACAAACGCACCGTGAAATACACCGGCTGCGAAGTGCTGCTCGATGAAACAAGTATACAAAGCGCCATTTTACCGACGCCGTCCGGATTCGACATCCTTCCCGGCAACCGCGATCTCACCGCCGCCGAACTGAAGTTGATGGACGCGCTGGCGCGCGAGTCGCGCTTGAAGGAACAGCTCGCGAAAATCGAATCGCAGTATCAAACCATCCTGATCGACTGCCCGCCTTCGCTGCATTTGTTGACGATCAACGCCCTCACCGCCGCGCACAGCGTGCTGATTCCGATTCAGTGCGAATACTTCGCGCTGGAAGGATTGACGAGCCTGCTCGATACGATCAAGGCAGTGCGAACGCGATTGAATCCCCACCTGGAAATTGAAGGCTTGCTGCGCACGATGTACGACGTGCGCAACAATCTCGCCAACGATGTGTCCGCGCAGCTCAGCAAACATTTCGGCGACAAGCTGCTGCGTTCGATCATTCCGCGCAACATCCGTCTGGCGGAAGCGCCGAGCCATGGCCAGCCGATCAATCTGTACGATCGCGAATCGCGCGGCGCGATCGCCTATTTCGGACTTGCCGGCGAGATGCTGCGGCGCGAACGCGCACCCGCATCCGCGCACGTGAACTGACAAGGAGCACTTCGGCATGGCGGCAAAAAAGCGAGGCCTGGGCGCGCGCGATCTCGATGCGCTTCTCGGCGTTCCGGAATCCGATTCGCCGACCGACGCCGACGAACTGCGCACGCTCGATGTCGATCGCATCCAGCCCGGCAAATATCAGCCGCGGCAAACGATGGACGAAGACCGCCTGCAGGAATTGGCGGCATCCATCAGGTCGCAAGGACTGATTCAACCGATTATCGTGCGCACCGTCGGCGCCGGACGATTCGAGATCATCGCCGGCGAACGCCGCTGGCGCGCGTCGCAGATGGCGGGGCTGAAACAGATTCCCGCGCTCGTCCGCGAAGCGGGCGATCAATCCGTCGTCGCGATGGCGTTGATCGAGAATATTCAGCGCGAAGAATTGTCGCCGCTCGAAGAAGCGCAGGCACTGCAGCGGCTGATCGGCGAATTCAAACTGACGCATCAACAAGTCGCTGAAGCGATAGGGCGCTCGCGCGCGTCGGTGTCGAACCTGCTGCGTCTGCAGGATTTGCCGGCGCAGATCAAGAAGCTGCTTGAAGAACGCAAACTCGAGATGGGACACGTGCGCGCGCTGCTCACGCTCGATTCGAAACTCGCGCTCGCGTTGGCGCTGAAGGCCGTCGAACACGAATGGACCGTGCGCGAACTCGAAGGCGCGGCGCGCGATGCGCAGAATCCGGCGGCGAAGAAAAAAACACCGAAGAAATCGGCGGCGCAAGATCCCGACATCGCAACGCTCGAACGCGAATTGGGCGAAAAACTGGCGGCCAAGGTAAGCATCCGGCACGGCGCCGGCGGCAAAGGCCGGCTGATCGTGAACTATCACAGCGTGGACGAACTCGAAGGGATTCTCGAACGCATCCGCTGATGGTCTGAAAGATAGATGACTTCCGACAGGTCTTTTCCCGCGACAGGCAAGCAACGGCAGTTCGACGCGCTGGTGCGTAGTTTATCGGGCGATCTGTTTCGATACGCCTATTGGCTGTGCGGCGACGAAGCGCTGGCGCACGATCTGGTCCAGGAAACGTTTTTGCGCGCGTGGCGCGCGCTGGACGATCTGCGCGAAACGACGGCGGCGAAAGCCTGGCTGATCACGATTCTGCGTCGCGAACATGCGCGGCTGTATGAACGCAAGGTCCCGCAATTCACGGATATCGACGATGTCGATGTGCCGGAGGAGCGGGAAAGTCAGTTGCCTGAATTCGCCGGTGAGGAAGGTCTTATCCGCAACGCCATGCTTAAGCTCGATCCGAAATATCGCGAACCGCTCCTGCTGCAAGTGCTGGGCGGATTCTCGTGCGACGAGATCGCGCGCGAATTGAACATCACGCCGGCCGCGGTGATGACGCAGGTATTCCGTGCGCGGCAAAAACTGAAAGCGATTCTCGGAGGCGGCAAGCCGCAGGGAGATGTCGTTGAACTGCCTTGAGTTCCGTCGTCAGCTTGGCGTCGATCCGCAAGCCAGCGGGGATTTCGCGCAGCATAGAAACGCATGCAGCCGTTGCGCGGACGTCCACGCGCGCGCGATCGGATTCGAGAAAGCAATTCGCAACGCGCTCGACATTCCAGTTCCGGATAAATTGGCCGAATCGATTCTTCTCGCGCAAGCGACGAACGCGCAGCGGCGCCATCGTCGGTTCCGCCGGCGCGCCACATGGACGGCTGCTGCGGCGGGAATCGTTCTCGCATTCGGCATCGGGTTGCGTCTGCAGGCCAAACCATTGCCGGAACTCGCCATCAATCATTTGAAGAAAGAAGCGTTCGTGCTCGGCAAGACGCAACCGATTTCCGACGAATCCATTCGCAACGCGTTCGGCACCTTCGGCGTGACGATGCACGATATTCCGCCCGGCGCCAGTTTCGTCGCTTGTTGTCCCGTCGGAAAATATGTGTCGGTGCATCTCGTGGTGCCGGAGAGCGAAGGTCCGGTCACCGTGCTGTATCTCGTCGACGATCACAGCGAACAACGCCAGGATTTCATCAAGGACGGCTGGTTCGGCCGCGCCGTGCCGCTCGCGCATGGAACGCTGGTCTTGGTCGGACATGACGCTGCGCACTTCGATCAGCTCGAAGCGTCGTGGGGAAATGCGCTGCAGACGGCGGCATACAAAACATAAGCGCTGCCGCCCAGTGGCAACCGCTGAATTCGGATGCGGCGCGATTTCTCACATCGACGACATCGCCGCCACGCGCCGGCCGATCGGAATCTACAACTTCGCGATACGGTGCCGCTCGTATTTCGACGAAAAACTGTGACACAATTACGTAACCTGTCGTACTTCCGTATCTGCAAACACGGAAACGCGCGATAATTCCCGACCTTCTTTTCCGGAACTCAAGGCAATGCCCGATTTATCGGTCGTCGTGCCCGTGCACAACGAGAGCGGCAACGTCGTCCCTTTATTGACCGAGATCGCCGCGGCATTGCGCGGTAAAACGGACTTTGAAATCGTTTACATCGACGATTCCAGCCGCGACGACACATTGACGGTGCTGAAAAACGCCAAATCGCAATTTCCCGAATTGCGCGTAGTGCGTCATCTGGTACAGAGCGGCCAAAGTACCGCCATCCGGTCCGGCGTGAGAGCGGCGCGCGGCAACTGGATCGCAACGCTGGACGGCGACGGACAGAACGATCCCGCCGACATTCCGAAGCTTCTGGCGATGCGCGATGCGTCGACGGAATCGATCAAGCTCTACGCCGGCTGGCGTGTCGACCGCAAAGATACCGGCAGCAAACGGTGGGCATCGCGGTTCGCCAACGCGATCCGCAGCCGCTTGCTCCGCGACGAAACGCCGGATACAGGCTGCGGCATCAAGCTCTTCGAGCGAAGCGCTTTCCTCGATTTACCGTATTTCGATCATATGCACCGCTACCTGCCAGCCCTGATGCAGCGCGCGGGTTGGCAGGTGAAAAGCGTGCCCGTAAATCATCGCCCCCGCGGCAGCGGAACCTCGAAATACAACAATTTCAATCGCGCCCTCGTCGGCATCTCCGATCTGCGCGGCGTTGCGTGGCTGATCCGGCGATCGAAACGGACGGCCGTGGAAGAAGTCTGAGCCCGCCGCGCTTGCGGCAAATACCTGATTCTGTTGTAATATGCGGCTCGCCCCGGACAACGGCGCGAACTTTCCGGCGCAATGCTCTAGAGGCGGCCGGGCCGCAACTACCCTGGCTAAGGGTGGCACCCAACGAGAAGAGGTATGTATGGCGAAGGTCTGCCAAGTAACCGGCAAGCGTGCGCAATCCGGCAACAATGTGTCGCATGCCAACAATAAAACCCGGCGCCGCTGGCTGCCGAACCTGCACGAGCGCCGCTTTTGGGTGGCGACTGAAAACCGTTGGGTGAAACTGCGCGTTTCCACCAACGCCCTGCGCACTATCGACAAGAACGGCATCGATGCGGTTCTCGCCGAATTGCGCGGCCGCGGCGAGAAAGTTTAATCAGATCGGGTCCAGGAGAACAAACATGGCATCCAAGCGCGACAAAATCCGTCTCGTGTCCTCGGCCGACACCGGTCATTTCTACACGACCGACAAGAACAAGAAGACCACGCCGGACAAGATGGAAATCAAGAAATACGATCCGGTCGTACGCAAGCACGTGATCTACAAGGAAGCAAAGATCAAGTAAGCGCCGCGACGAATATGCGACACTCGCAACCCGCCCTCGAGGCGGGTTGTTTTTTTGACATCCTCGAAAGATGAAACTTCGCTCACTCTCGGCAGATTGGAGATCCTTGCTGCTCTGGCTGGGTCCGATTCTTGTCGCCACCGGATTATTTACCGAGCGCATGTGGCGATCGTTGCCCGCAACGCGTGCGCTTGAAACGCTGTTGATTTCTGTCCTGTTCCTCGGAATTGCGGCCGCCTCGCGGCGTCTGTTGCGCGTGACGCTTGCGACGTCCCTCGCGTGCCTTTTTGCGATCATTCTGGTTTGGTTCGTCGGCGTGCTGCCGATCTTGAGCGTATTGCTGCTCTGCGCCGCTGCGTTTTCCGTCGGCGACTGGATCATCGGCGAATGCGATATCCCATCGACGATCATCGCCGGACTCTGCGTAATTTGCGCGATCGTCGGTTGGCTCCTGCCATTTCCTGTGCACTATCGCTTTGTATACTTTTCTTTTTTTCTGATCGTCGTCGCACTCAAACGAAAGCGTTTGATGGCTGCCGTACGGGATATTTCCACGGCTTGGCGATCCACCGTCAGCGAAGCACCCCACACGGCGGCGTTCGCGATACTGATCGTCGGCTTTGCCTCCGCCGTGTGTTGGCTGCCGACCGTTCAATTCGACGATCTCGCGTATCACCTCGGTCTGCCCGCGCAGCTTTCGGAACTGCACTACTACCGCATGGATGTGCAATCGCAAGTCTGGGCGTTGGCGCCGTGGTCCGGCGATATCGCGCAAGCGCTCACGCAACTGCTTGCCGGCACGGAATCCCGAGGCGCGGTCGATGCCGTATGGTTGTTGCTTGTCTGCGTGCTGACTTGGAGTCTCACCGGCCTGTACGCAACGCGGCGCTGGCAATGGTTTGCCGTCGCGCTGGCGGCCAGCCAACCATTGACGGCGTCGCTTTGCGGCGGCATGCAAGCAGAACTTCCGGCGACCGCGGCTGCGTTGGCTTTGGCATTCACCGTCGCGCGATCGGAAGCGGCGACGTGGCGCAATGCTGCGGCCTTCGCATTCATCGCCGGCTTTCTGCTGGCGTTGAAAATCGGATTTATCGCGATCGTTTTGCCGCTCGCGATCTGGTTCATATGGCGATGCCGCGGCGGATGGTCGTTGCGCGTCATCGTCGGGGCAATTTTGTCGATGCTGTTCGCGTGCGGATCCAGTTACGCATACGCGATGCTCGTTACCGGCGATCCTTTCTTTCCGTTGTTCAGCGACGCGCTGCACGCGCGCTTTCCGGCGGATGTGATGTCCGACCCGCATTGGCTCGCGCCGTTCGACGCTTCGATCCTTTGGCAACTCACGTTTCACACCGAAAAATTCTTCGAAGGTTGGAACGGCGCCGCGGGTTTCTCGATGTTGGGATTGATCGGCGCCGCAGTCATTGCGCTGTGTTCGCGCTCGACGCGCGCACTGACGGCGTGTGCGGTGCTGGCGTTCATCGCAGCAATTTCGACGGTTCACTATTTCCGCTATGCGTACCCCGCGTTGATGCTTTTGACGCCGGCGACCACGGCGGTAGTTGCGAGATACGCATCCGCACGTAACGCGGCGATTCTTTTGTCCTGCCTGATCGTGCTCAATGTCGCATTCCAAAGTTGTGCGAACTGGACGTTGCACGTGGGCGGAATCAAGCATCGCTTGATTCATCGAAACGATGTCGCCGAGATCGATCGGTACGCGCCACCGCGTGGCCTTGTGCGCGCCGTTCGCGAACGCGATCCGAACTCGATTGTTTTGTTTTGCTCGCCGGAAGAACCGTTCGGTGCCGAGCTGGCCGGTCGGGGATTCACGGTGTCGCACTATGATCCCGAGCTGGAGCACGCGCGCCTGTTGGCCGATGCCGATTCGACCGGGGTGGCGTGGCGCGATATTTTCGGACGCACACAAGCGAATTACGCAATCGTCTCGCACACGAGCGACGACAACGCCGCGCTTAAGTCGGCGTTGAGTGACGCGCAGCTCGTTCTCACCATTGGCTCTGATCAGCTTTGGCAATTACCCGCGTCCGAACAAACCTCGGTCGATCTGGTTCGCGCACGTGATTTCGCTCGCGAGAAATCCTGGCCGTGAAAATCGTTCGCGACGGCGCGAATTTTTCCGTGGTGGGCGCGATTCAAGTCGCGCTCGATTCGGCGGTGTATATCGTGCTCACGAAGCTAGGGGTCCCTACGCCGCCCGCAAATGTGTGCGGCCGCATCGCCGGTGCCGTGCTGGGCTTTTGGTTGAACGGGAGCGTCACGTTCGCGCATCACGACCAACCGCGTTTTCGATGGCGGCTGACGCGCTACTTTTTATTGTGGGTGGTAATGACCGTCGTCAGTACGACGGCATTGACGGTGATCGGCCATCGCGCCGGATTGAAACATACGTGGTGGGCGAAACCGCTGATCGAAACGGTTCTCGGCGTGACGAGCTTTCTGATCTGCCGGCACTGGGTTTATCGCAAATAAAAAGGCGGCGCTCTCGCGCCGCCTTTTGTTTGTACCGTTACAGCCGGTCAAGCGGTCACAGGCACCAGCGAATAACCGCGCAGACGCGCCGCGAATTCCTGCAATGTACGGATGCCGGTGGCCTCCGCTTCGCGACACCATTCCTGCAAGCTGGACAGCATCGCTTCCGCGCCGCCGTTGCCGCGCTCGAGCACGCCCGCCAGCCGCGTGCGGAATTCGCAGACGGTCGACAGCAGCGGACGCTGCTTCACGATTTCCTGCAAGCGCTCGCGCGAATGCTCGTCGAGCCAACGCCCGCCATTCGCCAATGCCTTGCGCAATGCGCGCGGCAGGGCTTTGATGCTCTCGCCCGCATGCACCGCTTCTTCGTGCAGCGTCGGCGCGATGACGCCTTTGAAATAATCCGTCATTACCTGGAAGCGATGTGTGAGCAATGCCTTGAGTGTTTCGGAATCCGGCAGCGGCATGTTCGGACGCACGTCGAGCGACGGCGCCACGCGCAATACTTTCGCCAAGCGCAGCGTTTCGCAGACGCGAATGATCGCCCAACCGATGTCGAACTCGAACTTGCGCAGCGCGAACTTCGCCGAGCTCGGGAACGCATGATGGTTGTTGTGCAGTTCTTCGCCGCCGATGAAGAATCCCCACGGCGTGAGATTGGTCGCCATGTCGGCGGTTTCGAAATTGCGGTAGCCCCACCAATGGCCGAGGCCGTTGACGACGCCCGCCGCCCAGAACGGAATCCAGATCATCTGCAGCGCGGAAATCGCCACGCCCCAGATGCCGAACAGCGCGATGTTGACGATGAACATCATCGTCGGACCCGCATACGGATGCGCACCGTACAAATGGCGCTCCAGCCAGTCTGTCG
>DATAVJ010000165.1:0-3300 GCA_036267795.1 Rudaea sp. | reverse complement strand
GGGCGGTCCGCTGAGTTTTCGCGCCACCTGCTACTACTACCGCAAGGCGTACTATCGCGCGTTTTTTGCCGATCCTCCGGCGTGCTCCGTGGGCGAACCGAAACGCTCCTACAGCGGCGAAACGAAATTTCCGTTCATCCTCCAAAATCTGCATCGCTACGCGCTGTATCTGGCCATCATTTTTATCGCGTTTTTGTGGAAAGACGTTTACGACGCGTTTTGGTGGGACGGGAAATTCGGAATGGGCGTCGGCACTCTCGTCATGCTCGTGAACGTCGTCCTGCTCACAACCTACACTTTGTCGTGCCACTCGCTGCGGCATCTCGCCGGCGGAAAACTCGATTGTTTTTCCTGCGCTTCGTTCGGCAAGCCGCGGCATTCCGCCTGGTCATTTCTGACGTCGTTGAATGAGCGCCACATGCTATTCGCATGGATGAGCCTCATCTCGGTCGGCTTTGCCGATTTCTACATCCGCATGGTTGCCAGCGGCGTGTTTCATGATGTGAGGATCTTTTGAGCTCAACGCCGCAACAGGTCGATCGATTTGAAACGCACGAACACGACGTTCTGGTGATCGGCGCCGGCGGTGCCGGACTGCGCGCCGCGATTGAAGCGCTTGCACAAGGCGTCTCGGTTGGCGTCGTCAGCAAATCGCTGCTGGGCAAAGCACACACCGTGATGGCCGAAGGCGGCATCGCCGCCGCGATGGGCAACGTCGATTCGGCCGACGGTTGGAAGCCGCATTTCCGCGACACCATGCGTGGCGGAAAAATGTTGAACAACTGGCGCATGGCGCAGCTTCACGCGCAGGAAGCGCCCGAGCGTGTTCGCGAGCTAGAACATTGGGGCGCGATTTTCGATCGCACTGCCGACGGCAACATTTTGCAGCGCGCGTTCGGCGGCCACACGTACAAGCGTTTGTGCCACGTCGGAGATCGCACCGGGCTCGAAATGATTCGCACGCTGCAGGATCGCGGCGTGCAGCTCGGTTTCGACGTCTACATGGAGTGCACGATCGTGCGGCTGCTGAAGGAAGGCAATCGCTGCGTCGGCGCGATCGGATATTGGCGCGAGCAAGGCCGCTTCGTCGTTTTCAAAGCGAAGTCGGTGGTGATGGCCACCGGCGGTATCGGCAAGGCTTGGCCGATCACATCGAACTCGTGGGAATACACCGGCGACGGCATGGCGCTCGCGTACGAAGCGGGCGCGGAACTAATGGATCTGGAGTTTGTGCAATTCCATCCGACGGGCATGGTTTGGCCGCCGGGCGTGCAGGGAATTCTGGTGACCGAAGCGGTGCGCGGTGAAGGCGGCATTCTGACCAACAGCAAGGGCGAGCGCTTCATGGAGAAGTACGATCCGAAGCGCATGGAGCTTTCCACGCGCGACGTCGTGGCCCGTTCGATCTACACCGAAGTGAAAGAAGGCCGCGGCACCGAACACGGCGGCGCGTATCTCGACATTTCGCACAAACCGGCGGAGTACGTGAAGAAAAAGCTGCCGAGCATGTATCACCAGTTCAAGGAATTGGCGGACGTTGATATTACCAAGGGGCCGATGGAAGTTGGTCCGACGTGCCACTACGTGATGGGCGGCATTCGCGTCGAAGCGGATACGGCGCAATCGACGCTGCCGGGATTGTTTGCGGCGGGCGAGTGCGCGGCCGGGTTGCACGGCGCCAATCGGCTTGGCGGAAATTCGCTGTCGGACTTGCTTGTGTTTGGGCGACGCGCTGGTCTTGCTGCCGCAAAACACGCGAAAGAAGTTTCGTCACCAACGATCGATCCGGCGCAGGTCAACGCGGCGGAAACGTATGCGCTCGAACCGTTTCAACGGCAATACGGTGAGAGTCCGTACGCGGTGCATCGCGACTTGCAGAAGACGATGCAAAGCCTCGTCGGAATTTTCCGTACGCGAACCGACGTGGAGCAAGCGCTGACGGAGCTTGAGGGCTTGAACGAGCGGTGGAAGCTGGCGAGCGTCGAAGGTTCGCGGATGTTCAATCCGGGTTGGCATCTCGCGTTGGATTTGCACTCAATGCTCAAGATTTCCGAGGCCGTCGCGAAATGCGCGCTGGTGCGCGAAGAAAGCCGCGGGGCGCACAGCCGCATCGACTTCCCCGAGACGAGTGCCGAGTGGGGCACGAAAAATAACATCATCAGCCAGGACGCGAGCGGCAGGATGAATCTGCGCCAAGATTTGAAATCGGATTTGCCCGACGAGCTGAAACAAGTGCTCGCCGAGGACGGCGGCAAATGACCGGCGTCCTCGCAAATCCGGATCGCGCAAATCTTAGCGCGACGTGTAGATCGATGCGGTCTTCGATGCAATGCGCGACGCAAAGCTGGACGCCGCGTGAGTTGCGCACGGATAGTCAAAAATATGGAGATTCCCTGGAAATCGCTGGCGCCGGTCGAACCCGGTCGCGAATACATCGTGCTGTTGAGTTATCTTCCGCTGCGGCGCTACTCAAAGATGCCTTTGTTTTTTCGATACACGGCGCAGATCAACCGGCAACTTCGCAAGACGCCGGGCGCGATCGGTTACGGAATGCGCGCGTACATTTTCACGCGGAAATTTTGGACGCTTTCGGTGTGGGAGAGCGATCGCGCGCTGATGGATTTCGTTGCCAAGATTCCGCACGGCGAAGCGATGAGCAAAATTTCGCCATACATGGACAAGACGAAGATCTTGCGCTGGAAAGCGAAAGCGCCGGATGTTCCTCCGCGGTGGAACGATGCGATGCGGCGCATGGCCGCGGCCGCCAACAGTTGACGACCGCGCGATTGACTGCCGCGCAGTTGACGACCGCGCGGTTAACGGAGATTTTCGCAAGGAGAGCTGACTGATGGCCGAAGCGATCCTGAACGTGTTTCGCGGGAGTAAGGACGGCGGCGAGACCGTGAACTACACGGTGCCGATCGCGCCGGGCATGGTCGTGCTCGATGCGCTGCATTACATTCAGGGACATCTTTCTCCCGATCTTGCGGTGCGCTGGAATTGCAAAGCGGGGAAATGCGGTTCGTGCTCGGCGGAAGTGAATGGGCGGCCGCGGCTGACGTGCAAGACGCGCATGGATACGCTGCCGACGCATGAGCCGATCACGGTGCGTCCGCTGAAAACTTTTCCCGTGATCAAAGATCTGGTGACTGACGTCTCGTGGAATTACAAGGTCAACAAAAAGATTCCGCCGTTCCAGCCGAAGAAGGGAACCGACTGGAAGTTTTATCAGGAAGATGCGGATCGCGTTCAGGAATTCCGGAAGTGCATCGAGTGTTTCCTGTGTCAGAACGTTTGCCA
>DATAVJ010000164.1:0-3087 GCA_036267795.1 Rudaea sp. | reverse complement strand
TGAATTCGTTATCAACTGATGCGATAATCGATGCATGCGAACCACTCTTGCTCTCGATGACGACTTGCTCGCCAAAGCGCAGCAATATGCCGGCATTCGTGAAAAAACCTCATTGATCCGAGAGGCTTTGCGCGCGCTCATCGAACGCGAGAGCGCGCGCCGTCTCGCGCGATTGGGCGGAACGTCACCCAAGCTCGAGATAACGCCGCGCCGGCGCAGTTCGTAGGCGCACCGGTTCATAGCCATGTACCTCGTCGATACGTCGATCTGGATCGATCATTTTCGGTCAGGCGACGAAGCATTGGCCGCCGCGCTCGATCGGCAGCAAGTACTGTCCCACGATTTCGTCATCGGCGAAATTGCGCTGGGTAATCTTCGACAACGCGGTGCCGTCTTGGAATCGCTTCAAAATCTGCCGCGCGCATCGCTCGCATCCGACGTCGAAGTTCTTGCGTTCATCGAAAGACATTCGCTGTGTGATCTCGGCATCGGCTACATCGATGCGCACCTTCTCGCAAGCACCAAGCTCACCCGCGATGCGGTATTGTGGACGCGAGACAAACGGTTATCGAAAATCGCACACAAGCTGATGATTTCGGCGGCGATGAACTGATCGCTTCTGCCGTCGTGGTTCTACGTTAAACTCCCGCGAGTTTCCAACGAGCGACAGACTTGGCCTACGACCTTCCCCGTTTCACTTCATGCGCCCACGCCATCGTGGCGGCGGGGAAAAAGCTGGGTGCGCAAGGTCTCACACCCGCGACGAGCAGCAATTTTTCAATGCGCATGGACGCAAATCATGCTGCGATCACGATATCCGGGCGCGACAAGGGAACGCTCACGCTGAGCGACATCATGGTGATCGACATGGACGGCAACGCGGTCGGCACCAACGCACGGCCGTCCGCGGAAACCTTGCTGCACACGCAGATTTACCGGTGCTTCAACGATTCGAACGCCGTGCTGCACACGCATTCGCGCACACAGACCGTTGCCTCGCGGTTGTTCGCGACGGCAGGCATCGTGACGCTGGAAGGCTACGAACTCCTGAAGGCGATTGCCGGTCAGACGACGCACGAAACTCACATTGACCTGCCAGTGTTTCCCAACACGCAGGAAATGACGGAGTTGACCGATCGCGTCGACCGTTGGATTGAGACGGATAAGCCCCTATATGGCTATTTGATCGATGGCCACGGCATTTACGCGTGGGGCCGCGACATGCCGGAAGCCGAACGTCACATCGAAGCATTCGAATTCTTGCTTTCGTGCGAACTGGATTTGAGGAGATTGAGATCATGAGCCGATTGCGCATCTTTCCCGAAGGCAAAGGGCAGTCGCCGGAGAAGACATTCGCGAACCACGCCGATATCTCGCGCGAACTCGGCGCCGTCGGCATCCGCTTCGAACAATGGGAAGCGTCCAAACCCGTCGTGCCCGGTGCGACGCAGGAACACGTCATCGACGCGTATCGCGACGACATCGAGCGCCTGAAGCGCGAGAAAGGCTATCAAGCTGTCGATGTGATCAGCCTGACACCCGAACATCCGGATCGCGCGGCGCTACGCGAGAAATTCCTGAACGAGCACACGCATTCGGAGGACGAAGTCCGGTTCTTCGTCGCAGGGCGCGGCTTGTTCACGTTGCACATCGGCAAAAAAGTATACGAAGTGCTGTGCGAGAAAGGCGATCTCATCGGCGTGCCGGATGGCACACCGCACTGGTTCGACATGAGCGAATCGCCCTGCTTCATCGCGATTCGCCTGTTCACCAACAAGGAAGGCTGGGTGGCGAACTTTACCGGCAGCGATATCGCCAACGACTATCCGCGCCTTCCGACAGAGCCGCGTGCGGCATGAGCTACCTCGACGAATCTCTCGCACCCGGTGAGCGCGTTGTCGCGCGTTTCGCGCTGCATTGGACGGCAAAGGGACGACTGATTCTCGGCATCGTCCTCATTCTGGTGGTGGTCGGCATTTTCATCGTCATCTACGAATGGCTGCGGTTGCGCGGCATCGAGATGGCGGTGACGACGCAGCGCGTGGTGTACAAGACGGGCATCGTCGGCCGCGAGACGGAAGAAATCCGGTTGAGCGCGCTGGAGACCGTCGATCTGCAACAATCCACGTGGGGCCGGCTGCTCGGATTCGGCAACGTGCGTGTGACCGGGCGCGGCGAAAGCAGTCTGCTGTTCGTGCGCGTGGCCGATCCGGTCAACGTGAAGCGCGCGATCGAGACGGCGTATTCGGCGAATATCGAACATAACAACGCAGGGACTGCGCGATGATCAAGGCGATCCTGACCGACATCGAAGGAACGACCAGTTCGATCAGCTTCGTCAAGGAAACGCTATTCCCTTACGCACGCAAGCATCTGCCGGCCTTCATCGTCACGCATGGGGACGATACCGGCGTCCGACACTGGTTGCACGAAGCGGCGAAAGAGGCTGACTTGGTGTCGGCGACGCAAGACGAAATGATTGCGCTGCTGCAGCGATGGATCGACGAAGACCGAAAATCAACTGCACTGAAAGCATTGCAGGGAATGATCTGGGAAGAAGGTTATCGCAACGGCGAATTCAAGGCACACGTCTATGCGGACGTACCGCCGGCGTTCAAGGAATGGACGGATAAAGGTTTAGCCGTCTATGTGTATTCGTCGGGTTCGGTACCCGCGCAGAAGCTGTTTTTCGGCTTCAGCGAAGCCGGCGATGTCACGGCGACGTTTTCCGGATACTTCGACACCGAAATCGGCGCGAAACGCGATCCGGATTCGTATCGCCGCATTGCGAACGACATCGGTGTTTCTGCCGGCGAGATTTTGTTTCTGTCCGACACAGTCGAAGAACTCGATGCCGCTCGCACTGCCGGCATGCGGACGATGTTGCTGGCGCGCCCGCCATCGACGTGCCCGAATGGCGGGCCGCATCCCTGCGTGAACGACTTCCACGCCATCGCGGTTGACTGATCGGCGCATGCGCACGATCTATTTCAATCTCATTCCGTTGCTGTGGCTTGCCTGGCTCGTCTACTGGTTTGTCGCAGGCCGTAATGTCAAAGCGACGCGGCAGACGGAATCGCCCGCCTC
>DATAVJ010000163.1:0-3550 GCA_036267795.1 Rudaea sp. | reverse complement strand
CGTGCATATTCACGGCGCGGGTGGCCGCGACGTGATGGAAGGCAGCGACGAGGCGCTGGCGACCGTCGCGCGCACCGTGGCGAGACGCGGCACGACGTCGATGGTGGCGACGACGGTGACCGCGGCTCCCGACGATATTGTGCGCAGCGTCGAAGGCATCGCGCACTTCATCACGAATCAACATCACAGCGAAGATCCGCGCGCCGAAGTCGTCGGCATTCATTATGAAGGGCCGTTCATCAGCCCGGTTCGACGCGGCGTTCACCCCAAGGAATGGGTGACGCTGCCGAATCGCGAACTACTGGATCGCATGGTAACGGCGGCCGCGGGAAACGCCCGCATCCTGACGATCGCGCCGGAATTGCTGGGCGCGATGCCGTGCATCGACGCAGCACGAAACGCGGGGATTGTTGTGGCGATGGGGCATACAGACGCGACGTATGAACAGGCGCGCGCGGCGATCGCGCATGGCGCGCATCATGCGGTGCACGTTTACAACGCGATGCGACCGTTTTCACACCGAGACAGCGGAGTGATCGGCGCGGTGCTGACTTCGCCGGAAGTGAGCGCGGAGCTGATCGCGGACGGCGTACACGTGGAAGAAGCGGCGATGCGCGTGTTGCTGCAAGCAAAAGGCGCGAACTGCGTGATTTTGGTGAGCGACGGAATTTCGGCAACGGGAATGCCCGATGGGCAATACAGCCTCGGCAAATTCGAAGTGACGGTGGCCGATGGCGTGGCGCGAAATTCGGAAGGGAAGCTGGCGGGCAGCACGCTGACGCTCGATCGCGCGCTGCGAAATATCGTGCGCCTGGGATGGTCGCTGAGCGACACGGTGCGCATGTTGACGGCGAATCCGGCGAAGTTGCTGGGATTGGAATTCAAGAAGGGTGCGCTGCGGACAGGCGCGGATGCGGATATCGTTTTGTTGAATGAGGCGCTGGAAGTTACGAACGTTTGGGCGCGCGGCGTGCCGTTGAATTAGAACCGACAGAGAAGAAAAACCGAACCTCGAAGAATGTTGTCGCCCAGGGCAAGCTGGGGCGCAGCGTGCTGCGCCCCTACACAGAATGTTTGTGGGCGCCAGTTTGCGTGTGGTGAATTACGGATTCAGAGGGACGTTCAGTTCGTGGGCGAGTTGGGTGGCGTTGAATGGGCTGCACGCGAAGTAGCGGTCTCCCACCTTCAGAGTAGGCACCTTCCGCTTGCCGTTGTTGGCTTTGATCACGATCGCTTCCGCGTCTTCGTGTTCTTCGATGTTGATTTCGCTGAAAGAAATGCCGCGTTGCGTCAGAAAAGATTTCACGCGACGGCAATCGGGACACCAATTCGTGGTGTACATCGTGATGGTTTCCATCAGGCCCTGGCTTTGTACATGAAGGATTTTAGTGGCTGGGAACGGCAACGCTTCGCTGGCGACGCGCAACCTGGATTCGGATGAGAGAACGCTGCAACGCGATCGCGGCGCGGCCCCAGTCAACGTTCGGATCGTTTTGCGCCGCGGCCAGGCGCTCTTCGGCGCGCTTCTTGGCTTTCTCGGCGCGTTCAAGATTGATTTCGCCGGCGCGTTCGGCAGTTTCGGCGAGCACGGTGACACGTTCACCCAAAACTTCCGCGAAGCCGCTGATGATCGCGATTGGATCGGACTCCGACCCGCCCTTCGAGCGATACGTCAACTCGCCGATGCCGAGTTCCGTGATCAACGGAGCGTGGCCCGGCAGAACGCCCAACTGGCCGTCGGCGCCGGGAAGCGTCACTTCGGTGACGGTCTCACGCAGGAGTTGGCGCTCCGGCGTGACTATGATCAACTCGATGGAGTCAGCAGCCATTTTCTCTCAATATTCCTAAGCGCGAACTACGCGCTCGCCTTCATTTTCTCGGCCTTTTCGAGCGCTTCCTCGATCGTGCCGACCATGTAGAACGCCTGCTCTGGAACGTCGTCGTATTTGCCACCAACAATTTCCTTGAAGCTGCGAACGGTGTCTTCGATCTTGACGTATTTGCCTTCGAGGCCGGTAAACTGCGCCGCGACGAACATCGGCTGCGACAAGAAGCGTTCGATTTTGCGGGCGCGAGCGACGGTGCGCTTGTCTTCGTCGGAAAGTTCTTCGATACCGAGAATGGCGATGATGTCCTGCAAATCTTTGTAGCGTTGCAGAATCGATTTTACGCTGCGCGCGACGGCGTAGTGTTCAGCGCCGACGATGCGCGGATCGAGAATGCGCGAGTAGCTGGCGAGAGGATCGACGGCGGGATAGATACCGCGTTCGACGATCTGACGGCTGAGGTTTGTAGTCGCGTCGAGGTGCGCGAATGTCGCGGCCGGAGCGGGGTCAGTGTAGTCGTCGGCGGGCACGTAAATCGCTTGCACCGAAGTGATCGAACCGGATTTCGTGGAAGTGATGCGCTCCTGCAATTCGCCGATTTCGGTGTTGAGGTTGGGCTGGTAACCGACAGCGCTGGGCATGCGGCCGAGAAGCGCGGAGACTTCGGAGCCAGCCTGCGTGAAGCGGAAAATGTTGTCGACGAACAGGAGCACGTCCTGCCCTTCTTCATCGCGGAAAAATTCGGCGACGGTGAGGCCGGTGAGACCGACGCGGAGGCGCGCGCCTGGCGGCTCGGTCATCTGTCCGTAGACCAGCGCCACTTTCGATTTCGTGTAATCCTTCGGGTCGATGACGCCGCCTTCCTGCATTTCGAGCCAGAGATCATTGCCTTCGCGAGTGCGCTCGCCGACGCCAGCGAACACCGACACACCGCCGTGCTTCATGGCGATGTTGTTGATGAGCTCCATGATGATAACGGTCTTGCCGACGCCGGCGCCGCCGAACAGGCCGATCTTGCCGCCGCGGAGATAGGGTTCGAGGAGGTCGATGACTTTGATGCCGGTCTCGAACATTTCGAGACGCGTGGACTGGTCTTCGAAGGACGGGGCAGGACGATGGATCGGATAGGTTTTCGAAGCGTTGACCGGACCCATTTTGTCGACCGGCTGGCCGAGGACGTTGAGCACGCGGCCGAGCGTCTCGCGGCCAACCGGAACGGAGATAGGGCCGCCGAGGCTGATCGCTTTCATGCCGCGCACGAGACCTTCGGTGGGCTGCATGGCGATGGTGCGGACGCGGCCTTCTCCGATATGCTGTTCGGCTTCGCAAATGATGTCGATGGGTTCGGGGACGTCGAAGCCTTCGCTCACGATGCGGATGGCGGTGTGGATTTCGGGGATCTGCCCTTCGGGGAACTGGCAGTCGATGGCGGGTCCGGCAATCTGGACTACCTTGCCAACGACATCGGCGGTTGTGGAAGTTGCCATAAAATTCGTTTCCTTCTTTAGCCCGCGGCTGCGGCGCCGCTGACGACTTCGATAATTTCTTTGGTGATGGCGGCCTGGCGGACGCGGTTCATGTAGAGCGTGAGCGCGTCGATCACGTCTCTCGCGTTGTAGGACGCTGCATCCATCGCGGTCATACGCGCGGCGTGTTCGGCAGCGGCAGTTTCGAGCATGGCGCGGAAGATCGCGACTTCGATAAAGCGCGGCATGAGGCGCTCG
>DATAVJ010000162.1:0-16580 GCA_036267795.1 Rudaea sp. | reverse complement strand
GAAGTGCCAACGGCCGGTGGCGCTCGCGCTGGAATTGCGGAGATTCGCAAGCTCCAAACCCGGTATTACCAGAGTCGGAACACCTGTCGAATTCGCCGCACCGAAAAAGTCCCAAAACGCTTCGCCTTGCTGCGTTGCCGCCAAGCGATTTTGATCATTGGCGTGAATCCACGACAGCCCGTAGCTCAGATCCAGGTCCATGTTGCCCGCTTCGAACGCAGTGCCGATACGAAACGATCCGTCGTTGGCGCGCGGCATCGTGATAAGGCAGTGGCTATCCAGCGTGATATTCAGTGCCGCATTGCATTCGAGCGACGTCGAATTCGGCGTGAGCACGACGCCTTGACCGAAACTTGCGTACGCACTGACGTTGTTGCGCAGCTTGACGCCCATGCCGCCGGTGACGAAGTCGGTAACGTCGATAAGCTGCAGATCCGGCGCGGAGACAAATCGCGGTGCGGGCGATAAGGCCGGCAGAGAACCTGTGTCGGAGCCCAGCGCGACGATTGCCAGAATTCGACCGTCGGGTGTGCTCCAGAGCGGCATGACGCCACGTGTGCCGTTGCTGTTTCCGATCGATGCCGGCGCGTAGAACAATTCGTCGAAAATTCGCGGCGACGATGTCGACAGCGCTGCCGCCTCTGCGTTATTTGTGTTCACGACCAGTGACTGCGCCGGCGCGAGGCCGGTGAACAGTAGCGAAATCGCGATGGCAAAAACTGAACGCATGGCTGCAATTATGTTGATGATTCTTAAGACTACGTGATCGAACGGTGAGTTCCGCGACGCGCATCTGATTTCCGCGTTCGAGAACTTGGCATCAGTCTAGCAAAATCATGAAAAACTAACAAATACT
The DNA here is from genome assembly GCA_036267795.1 of Rudaea sp. Taxonomy (GTDB): domain Bacteria; phylum Pseudomonadota; class Gammaproteobacteria; order Xanthomonadales; family Rhodanobacteraceae; genus Rudaea. Next base: position 15,724 of record DATAVJ010000162.1, on the reverse strand, counting down.
TTGTTTTGCTGCCAGTCGTGATCCGCGCCCGAACAGATGTAACTAAACTAGTACACTAGCCGAAGCAGGGGGTTATGATGGAAAACGCGCAAACTGACAGTAAATATCGCGACAAGCGCGTCGCGCGTTCGATCACGCCTGCCGCTTCCTTTAGGGCTCGGTCGGCGGTTTAGCTCGATAGGTCTTTATCGAGCACTCTCCTATGTCCACTCGCAATCCGGTTTTCGCGCATCGACCCGTAGCAGTTTCGCACGCGGTGTCCGGCATTTCGATTCCCACTCCGATGATGCTCGATGTGTTGCGGGCCGCAACGCCGCAGGCGTTGGCCGATATGGTCCAGAAAGTGGGGTGCGAATGGGTCGGCATGCTCAGTGCCGAACTGCATTTGTTCGCTATCGAAGAAAAATCGCAATCAGAGACACCGACACGGCGGCTGATCAAGCGCGTCTACGAAACCGGTCAACAAATCGTCGACGTCGTCGACGCCACCTCGCCGAAGAAAGCGAACGTCGCCTCGCCGCTGGAGGTACAGGGGATGCTCGCAGGAGCTCTGACGGGCACTGCCCTGGCGGCATCATGGGAACAGGCCGATTGCCAGTCGCGATGGACTCAATTGCGCCAATTGCTGGAACTGCGGCTCGATCAGTTGCGTTCGCTCAAGGACCTGCAGCAGTCCGTGACCAACCTCGAGGAAGCCGAACGGTTGCAGCGTGCGCTCTTCGCCATTGCCGACCAGGCCAGCGCCGATCGCGAAATGCCGGAGGTGTTCCGCAGTCTGCACGAAATCGTCGGCAGCCTGATGTATGCCGAGAATTTTTATATCGTGCTCTACGATCCGGTGCGCGACACCTTGCGTTTTTCTTATTTCGTCGACATCGCCGATACCAATCCGCCGGACACCACCCACGAAATTCCGATGCGCGAGCGCATGGGCAGCCTCACGTGGCATTTGTTGAAACGCGGCGCGGCGATGCGCGGAACGCTCGACCAGATCGAGGCCGAAGTGGGCGATCTCGCCGACTTCGGCCCGGATTGCGTCGATTGGCTGGGCGTGCCGCTGTTGCGTGCAGGCAAGGTGGTCGGCGGTATAGTTGTACAAAGTTATACCGAAGCGGCGCGCTATACCGATCGCGATCAGGCATTGCTCACTTACGTCGCGCAGCATATCCAGACGGCTCTGGAACGCCGTTCGGTGCACGAGGAACTGGAACGCCGCGTCGGTGAACGCACCGATGCGCTGCGCGAAGCGAATCGCCTGCTGCAGCAGCAGGTGCTTGAACGCCAGCGCGGCGAACGTCTTCAAGCGGCGTTGTTTCGTATTGCGGAGCTTGCCAACAGTACGGAAAGCCTGGAGGAATTCTATGCCGCGGTGCATCGCGCCGTCGGCGGGTTGCTTTATGCGCGCAACTTTTATATCGCGTTGCTCACCGAAGATCGCGAACACCTAACCTTTCCGTATTCTGTCGACGAGCGCGACGAAAAGCGTCTGCCGCGCAAACTGGGAACGGGCCTGACGGAATACGTGCTGCGCACCGGCAGCGCGCTGCTGGCCGATCGCGCCGGTCTGGAACGCCTTTATTTGAGCGGTGCCGCGCAGCCGATCGGCACGCGTTCGCGCAGCTGGCTCGGCGTGCCGCTGATTTGCGCCGATCGCACCGTGGGTGTGCTCGTCGTGCAAAGCCATTCCGACGACCACCGCTACACGCCGCGCGACCAGGAATTGCTGACCTTCGTTTCGTATCACATCGCCAACGCGCTGGAGCGCAAGCGCAACGCGGAATCGCTGAAACAGGCATACGGCGAACTTGAATTGCGCGTTATCGAACGCACCAGCGAACTGGCCGCCGCCAACCGCGAATTGCGCGAACACATCGGCGTGCGCGAGCGCATGGAACGGCAGCTCAAGCACGAAACGCTGCACGACGCATTGACGGGATTACCCAATCGCAACTTCCTGCTCGACCGATTGAGCCAGGCGCTGGCGCAATTCATGCGCGATCCGCGGCGCCGATTCGCCGTGCTGTTTCTCGATCTCGACCGTTTCAAGATCATCAACGATTCCGTAGGCCATCTGGTCGGCGACGAATTGTTGAACGAAGTGGGCGGACGAATTGCCGCGTGCCTGGAGCCGCGCGATCTCGTGGCTCGACTCGGCGGCGACGAATTCGCCATTCTCCTGAACGACATTGAGAATGCCGACGATGCATGCGCGCAGGCGCAGCGCATCATCGACGCATTGAACGCGCCGATTCGGCTTGGCGGTAAAGAAGTATTTACGTCCACCAGCATCGGCATCGCGATTTCGTCGTCGCGCTACAACAAAGCCGAAGAACTTCTGCGCGATGCGGACGTTGCCATGTATCGCGCGAAGGACGACGGCCGTCACCGCTTCGCGGTATTCGACGAGCATTTGCACAACCGCGCGATGCAGTTGCTGGAACTGGAGAGCGATCTGCGCCATGCCATCGCGCGCAACGAATTCGTGCCGTTTTTCCAGCCAATCGTGCGCCTGTCGGACCGCATCGTCGTGGGCCATGAAGCATTGCTGCGTTGGGAGCATCCGCAACGCGGTCTGTTGTCGCCTGCCGATTTTCTTGCGGTTGCCGAAGACAGCGGCGCCGCCGAGCAGATCGATTGGCTCATGTTCGCGCGCGTGTTCGAAATCGCGCCGCCGCTGCTGGAAGATGGCAAATTCATCGGCATCAATTTGTCCGGCCGGCATTTCCGTTCGGAGACTCTCGACGAGAAATTGCTCGCACTGCTGCGCCGCCATTCCATCAAGCCGGAATCGCTGCGCCTCGAAGTTACGGAGCGCATGCTCATCGAAAATCCGCCTGTGGCCAAACGCATGCTCGAATCGCTGCGGAAAAACGGATTGGCCGTTTCACTCGATGATTTCGGCACAGGATATTCGTCGTTGAGCTATCTGCATCAATATCCGGTGCAAGCGTTGAAGATCGATCGTTCGTTCATCGCCGATCTCGTCGCCGACGGCAGCGGAGGCAGCGCCGCGGTCGTGCGCGCAATCCTCGCGCTGGCGGGGGCATTGAGCATGCAGGTGATCGCCGAAGGGATCGAAACCCAGGCGCAGCACGATGTGCTGATCCAGCTTGGCTGTGAATTCGGCCAGGGATTTTTCTACGCGCGGCCGCAGCCGGCACATGTGTGGATCAAACGCCCCACCACGGTATAGCGCGTTCGTGTAGATGGCTTTACTGCGAGGCAAAACAATTCATTTGAAACCTGCGCGACGCCGCGCGAGTTTCAGCCGCCGTCTGCTCAAGGCTTTTTTTTGGATTGTCTTTGCATGGATAACGACAACGTGGCTCGCCGTCTTGGTGTTGCGTTTCGTTCCTCCACAGTCGTCCGCTTTCATGATCGAACGCCGCATTGCCGCGACATTCGGCAACGAGAAAAATTTTTCGATCAAATACCGCTGGACACCTTGGCCGACGATTTCGCCCGAATTGCCGATCGCGCTGATCGCGTCGGAGGATCAGAAATTTCCCACGCATCACGGCTTCGACGTGCAAGCCATCCAGGACGCGATGGACGAAGCCGATGAAGGACAACGTCTGCGCGGCGCCAGCACGATCTCGCAGCAGACCGCGAAGAATCTTTTCCTGTGGGGGGAACGCAGTTTTTTGCGCAAGGGACTTGAAGCGTATTTCACCGCGTTGATCGAAGTGACTTGGTCGAAACGGCGCATCCTCGAGGTGTACATGAATATCGCGGAATTCGGCGATGGCATCTATGGTGCCGATGCGGCGTCGCGCGAGTTCTTTCACAAACCGCCTTCTCAACTGAACGCGCACGAAGCGGCGCTATTGGCGTCCGCGCTGCCGAATCCGCGCAAGCTGCACCCGGATCGTCCGTCGGCATATGTGGAGCGTCATGCGGAGTGGGTCGAGCGGCAAGTCCGGCAACTGGGCGGAACGGATTATCTGCCGCGTTGATCGCGCGTTCCATCGCATCGGCGGTTCCGTTACGATGCATCGCTCGCCGCACCGCAACCAACTCCATGCAGAAGCTCACGGTCGTCGTTCCGGCCTATAACGAAAGTTCCAGCTTGCGCGAATTTCATGCGCGACTCGCTCCCGTGCTCGACCAGCTGAGCCGGCTCGATCTAATAGTAGATGTCCTGTACGTCGACGATGGCAGCCGCGACGAGACTTGGAACGTCATCCGTTCGCTGCACGAAACAGATCCGCGCGCGGCGGGTCTGAAGTTGAGCCGCAACTTCGGCAAGGAACACGCGATGACGGCGGGGCTCGACCGCACCGATGCCGATGCGGTCGTCGTGATCGACGCGGATCTGCAGGATCCGCCGGAACTCATTTCGAAATTCGTCGATACCTGGCGCCAAGGCTATGACGTCGTGTATGGAACGCGTTCCACGCGTGCCGGCGAGAGCGGAATGAAACGATTCACTGCCGCGGCTTTTTACCGCGTGATGGAACGGCTGAGTTCCACGAAGGTGCCGCGCGATACCGGCGATTTTCGATTAATGAATCGGCGCGCGCTCGACGCGCTCGGCCAGTTGCGCGAACGTCAACGTTTCATGAAAGGACTGTTCGCATGGGTCGGCTATCGGCAGACGTCCATCGTCTACGAACGCGACGCGCGTTTTGCGGGCACGAGCAAATTCAATTATTGGCGCTTGTGGAATTTCGCGCTCGAGGGAATCACCTCGTTTTCCGGCGCGCCGCTGAAAGTCGCGACGTACATTGGCGTGATGACGGCGGTGCTGGCGTTTTTGTTCGGCATTTTCGTGTTGATCAAGGCTATTTTTTTCGGCGATCCCGTCCGCGGTTATCCGACATTGATGCTCGTCATCCTTTTCCTGGGCGGTGTGCAACTCATCGCGCTGGGACTGATCGGCGAATATCTGGGACGGCTTTATTTGGAATCCAAACAGCGTCCGTTGTATCTCGTCGAGGAATACGTAGCGAGCGACGTGCCGAAGAGGGAAGCGCATTCCTGAAAAACAAACGGGCCCGCCGTAGCGGGCCCTGTCTTTCGCTTAGTGAGACGACTCAGCGCGCGGCGACGTTCGTTTGAACAACGACTTCGACGCGTCGATTCTGCTGACGGCCGGCTTCGGTGCTATTCGACGCAACCGGATAATCCTGGCCCATTCCCTGCGTCGTGACGCGTGCGGGATCGACGCCGCGCTGCATCAAATAAGCTTTCACGGCCTCGGCACGATGCAACGACAAATCGACGTTGTGTTGCGGGTTGCCGGTCGAATCCGTATGGCCTTCGATCGAGATCGTCGAACGGCGATCGTCGTTCAACGCGGTAGCGAGCTGATCGAGCGTGCGCGCCGCGCCGGGTTTCAATTCGGCGCGATCGACCTCGAACAGCACGTCGCCCAGCGTCACGACGAAACCGCGCTGCGTCTGTTGCGCCTGCAGATTGGACAGATCGGCGCGCAGCACTTCCGTTTCCGAACGCGATGCGATCGCATCGGCCCGCGCCGCGTCGGCCTCGTCGCGCGCCTGCATTGCATTCGCCTGCGCGTCGGCCACGGCCATCTGCGCGTTCTGCAACTGACGCGTGCGGGTGTCGACGAGCAAGCGATCGCGTTCGGTGCCGAGATCGTGTGCGCGGACTTCGGCGTATCGCGCCAAACCTTCTGCTTCGGCCGTCTGAACTAAGCGATCCGCGATATAAATGCGGTGTTGGTAGTCGTGAACCTCCAATTGCCGCCCATTCATCGCCAGCGACGAAACGAGCGCATCGGCGTCGCGTAATTCATTCGGCGCGTTCTGTGCGACACGCGGATCGTTGTGCAGGCGATCCAAGTCGCTCTGCAGGCGCACGACTTCGGGCGGCGGCCCCGGCGGCGTAGTGGCACAAGCGCCCAATACGGCGGTAAGAGCAGCGGTCAATCCTAATTTAGCAAGACGATTCATGGCTGGCCTCCTGAAATGCCCACTTGCTCGCGCAAGCTGCGCACCGTGGTATCTAGTTCGTTGGTGGTCGCTTCGGCGCGATGCTGGCGGCTGCGCGCGGCGGCCAGATTCGCGTCCGCTTTGGCATCGTCCGCGCTGAACGCGCTTTCCATCCAGTCGCGATGGTCGTAAGCCGCTTGCGCCGACGTATACATCGCGTGGGCGGCGTCCAGATCGCTCGGCGCATATTGCGCCGCATCGCCGCGTTCGGCGGATTCAATGGATGCGCCCGCTTCGGCAAGTGCCAGGTCTGCATCTTTGCGGTCCATGGCGTAAATACTCATCGGCAGCGCGAGCATCAACCCCGCTGCAACCAGCTTCCTTTTCATGGCGTTCTCCTTAAGATGAATCCTGCGAAAAAACGGCAATAGATGCCCGTTGGACGAGCAAATCGTGTGCCCGCACTCAGCTATGGCGGCGTCGCCCTGCAACGCTTGTTTTATCTGGGGATTCTTTGATTTAATTTCGGTTCAACGCATAAAATCGGTGCAAGTTGCGATAGCGCGATTAACAAGTCCGTGCAAGATGCCGTACGACGCGGATCCACATCGATCGCGCTAGAATAGGGTGCAGACAGTTCCTACGCAGGAGGCGTTATGCGACTCGTCAAACATCTGCTCGAAGGCAAGGGAGATGCGATCTTCGCGATATCGCCGACGTCACCGGTACTCGACGCGATTCGTCTCATGGCGGGAAAAAGCGTTGGCGCGTTGATCGTGATGGACGCGCAAAAACTGGTGGGCATCGTGTCTGAGCGCGACTACGCGCGAAAGGTGATCCTGAAAGGCCGCTCTTCGAAAGACACGCCGGTGAGTGAAATTATGTCCTCGCCAGTGCTTACCGTTGCGACGAGCGATACGATCAATCACTGCATGAAGCAAGTGACCGAACACCGCATTCGCCACTTGCCGGTGGTCGACAATCAGAAAGTAGTCGGCGTATTGTCCATCGGTGACCTGGTCAAGGCGGTGATCGACGATCAGGCCGAACAACTGGAACATCTGCAAAAATATATCGCTGGTTGAAGGGTGGGGAGTGCCGGCGGCCGCGCGTGACGCGTGCCGGCTGGGGACTTTGAAATCGACGTGAACTCATGAGCTTAGATCCGGCGCTGCGCGCCCGTTTGCATCAGTTGCTGCGCGATTACGGTACCAAGGTACGCGTTCTGATCGAGCGGCACGGCCTCGGCCAGCATGGCATCGATGCGGCCGATATCGAGCAGGAAGTGCATATCCGGCTCTGGAAGGCCCTCGAACGTGACCGGAATGCGGCCTTTCATACGTCTTATATACAAAGGACGGTGCTGTCGACGGTGGTGGATGCCATCCGCGCGGCCAGTTCGCGGCAAGCCGAGCCGCTGCCGGACGCGAACGCCGAAGGCGGGGCGGAGTTGGTCGAAACGGGTGCCGGTCCCGAACGGAATGCCGGATCGGCCCGGGATTTCGGAAAGATAACGGCGTGCATGGCGGAATTGCCGGAACGCCGTCGCAAGGTGGTCGCGCTGCATCTGCAAGGGTTCAGTTTCCGCGAAATCGGCGACGTGATCGGAACCTCGGAAGAAGCGGCGCGTAAACTGCTCGATCGCGGCATGGAAACATTGCGCGAACGTTTGAGGACGGTTGGATTTGGAGACTTCGATGAATAAGCCGAATTTGAGCAAGATCTACCGAAACGGCACGCCGAATCGCAGCGACGCGGTGTCCGATGTCGATCAACTCATCGCCGAAATTCCGCGCTCGCCCTTGCAGCGCGATCTGATCCGTTTCGCACGCGATCTCGAACCGGAATCCGCTGCCCTCAGTGCCAATCTGGAGTCGGTATTGAACAGTGGCGACGCCGCGCGTCATCGGCGTTTCGCGGCGCAGCGTTCGGCGCATGGCCGTCGCAACTGGCGGATCGCGTCCGCACTGGCCGCAAGCTTGATCGCGGCCGTCGCGGTTTGGAACGGAACGCGCTTCACTCATCCGCATCCATCGACAGCAGTTGCCGTTACGGCGAACGATCGTATTTTTTCCAGTCTCAACGAAGATTCCGTCGCGACGAAGTCGTCGATGGGCAACGATCAGATTTTCCACGGCGATTTCGTCCCTGACGAAATCTTCAACGCCAGCCGCCACAACAACGGTTGATAAAACAGCAGTAGCAAAGACGCCCGGTACGCCGGGCGTTTTTATTTCTCAGACATCTACCGCGCTCGCGTGCTCGCGCGTGGCGGCGAACGCAACGCCGGGCCAGCGCTCTTGCGTCAGTTGCAGATTCACGCGCGACGGCGCGAGATAAACCAGCTCTCCGGCGGCGTCGAGCGAAAGATTCGGCGCGGCTTTCTCCCGGAACTCCGCAAGCTTCTTTTCGTCGGCGCAGCGTATCCATCGCGCCGTGATCACGCCGACGTTCTCGAAGGCGCAATCGACGCTGTATTCGTCCTTCAACCGATAAGCGACGACATCGAACTGCAGAATGCCGACCGCGCCGAGAATCAGATCGTTGCTCATCAACGGGCGGAAAAACTGCGTCGCACCTTCTTCCGACAATTGTGCGAGTCCTTTCTGCAACTGCTTCATCTTCAGCGGATCTTTTAACCGCGCGCGCCGAAACAGTTCGGGCGCGAAATTCGGAATACCCGTGAACGCCAACGCTTCGCCTTCGCTGAAGGTATCGCCGATGGAAATTGTGCCGTGGTTATGGATGCCGATCACATCGCCCGGATACGCCTTTTCGACGATGTCGCGCTCGCTCGCCATGAAGGTGAGCGCGTTGGCGAGTTTCATTTCCTTGCCGCTGCGCACGTGGAACGCCTTCATGCCGCCATCGAACTCGCCGGAGCAAATGCGCATGAACGCCACTCTGTCCCGATGTTGCGGATCCATGTTCGCTTGAATCTTGAACACGAAGCCGGTCATTTCCTCCTCGTCGGCATCGACGTCGCGCGTCGTCGTCGCCCGTCCCTTTGGCTTGGGCGCGTGCTCGACAAAAAAATCCAGCAGCAACTGCACGCCGAAATTGTTGACGGCGGACCCGAAAAAAACCGGCGTCTGCTTGCCGGCGAGGTAGGCGTCGTGATCGAACGGATGCGATGCGCCTTCCACGAGTTCCAGTTCATCGCGCAATTCGCGCAGCACGTCGGCGCCGATGCGTTTTTCCAATTCCGGATGTTGCAGCGACGCGTAGATCGTCGAATCCTGCCGTGTGAAATTGCGCCCCTGTTCGTAAAGATGAACTTCGCCGCTGAGCAGGTGATACACGCCTCTCAAGCGCGATCCCATGCCAATGGGCCATGTGATCGGCGCGCATTGAATCTTCAAAACGGATTCGACTTCGTCCAGCAAGTCGATCGGCGAGCGGCCTTCGCGGTCTAGCTTGTTGATGAACGTCATGATCGGTGTGTCGCGCAGACGGCAGACATCCATCAGCTTGATCGTGCGTTCTTCCACGCCTTTGGCGCAATCGATCACCATCAGCGCGGAATCGACAGCCGTCAAAACCCGATACGTGTCTTCGGAAAAATCCGCGTGGCCCGGCGTGTCGAGCAGATTCACGACGCGGCCTTCGTACGGAAACTGCATCACCGAACTGGTCACCGAAATGCCGCGTTCTTTTTCCAGCGCCATCCAGTCGCTCGTCGCATGCCGCGTCGCCTTGCGCGATTTCACGCTGCCCGCCATCTGGATCGCCCCGCCGAACAGCAGCAGCTTTTCCGTGAGCGTCGTCTTGCCGGCATCCGGATGCGAAATGATCGCGAACGTGCGGCGGCGATGGGTTTGTTCCAGACGGTCGGACATGATTCAACAATATCGTGGGCCGCGCATTATACGTTTCGCAGAGCTGCACGATTGCATCGTGTAAATTTGCGTTCCGCATGGCGACGGCATCTAGTCGTCCGCATTCTGTCTCTCTATACTCCTTGTGTTTTCTGTTTTCTGTTGCTCAACTTCGTACAGGGGATTTCATGAACTCGTCTTCCTTACGTTCGCGCCGGGTGCTGCCGCTCGCGATCGCTCTCGCATTGGGCTTACCCGCAGCGCACGCTGCGACCATCACCGTCACCACCGGCGGCGACGCCGGCACCGCAAGCACCTGTACCTTACGCCAGGCGCTCGACTCGGCGAACAACGACGCCGCCGGGAGCAGCAGTTGTGTAGCGGGTTCCGGCGACGATACCGTCCTGTTCGACGACAACCTGCGCAACTCCACCATCACGCTGGCGGGCCAGCCATTGCAGATCGCCTCAAACGTGACGCTTACCGGCACCAACGAAACCATCAACGCCAACAATCAGTCGGCGGTGCTGTACATCGACCCCGCTGCGATCACGACGCTTTCCTATCTCACGCTGACCGGCGGCAATAGCGGCGACAACCCGTATGCGGGCGCCGTCAACATTCTCAGCCCGCAAGCGAACAAGCCCGCCCACGCGTTCGCGGCGGCCGCCGCCAAGCGCCGCTCTACGCCCATCGCGCATGCGCCGCAGGCCGGACAAGGCACCTCGCTCAGTCACGTCACCATCACGGGCAACACGTCCAAGTACGTCGGCGGCCTTCTTGTCGAAAACGGCTACGCATCGCTTTATCAATGCACGGTTTCGAATAACACGGCGACCGGCAGCGCGGCCTTCATCGGCGGCGGTGTGGTCGCCTTAGGGTCGGCGGTGCTTGCCTATGGCTCCACCATTTCAGGAAACTCCGTTCCGAACGGCGATGAGCAACCGACCGGCGGTATCGGCGGCTATTACGCTCTCATCGCGCTCGCCGACACGACCGTATCGGGTAATTCGGCTAGCGGCTCGGACTACGTGGCAGGCGGCGTCGCGCAATCGTCGTCGGACGAAGGCAGCGCCAAATACGGTGTCGTCACGCTCAACAGCACCATCAGCGGCAACTCGGCCACGGGGACGGGCACGAACCTGTCGGGCGGCGTGGTCCTTGGCGGCGCTACCGGATACGGCGCAGCGTACTTCGTCAATTCGATCGTCGACGGCAACACGGCCTCGCGAGGCACTACGCGGAACGTGGATGTGATCGGCAGTTCGCGAGTGCAGGCTAAATACAGCCTGTTCGGCACCGAACTGCAGGCGACACTCTCCGGAAACGGCAACGTCTTTGCGGCCGATCCGAAACTCGGACCATTGGCCGACAACGGCGGTCCAACCCAGACGCGCGCACTCCTGGCCGGCAGTCCCGCTATCGATGCCGGTAACAACGACGCTGCGACGAATTTCCAGTACGACCAGCGCGGCCCGGGATTCCCGCGCATCGTCGGACCCACCGTGGACATCGGTGCCTTCGAGGGCGGAACGGCGTCGGCCGGCGGTGCGTTGCCAGTGCCTGCGCTATCGACGTGGGGCGCCGCGTTGTTCGCGGCAGTCCTGGCCTTGTTCGGCTTTGCGGCGCGTCGCCGACGAAGCTGACCTTCCCTCGTCGCGCGGCGCCGATGAGCGCTGCGCGACGATGCGTTCCGCAAGAAAGACGATCGACACTATTCGCCGCCCAGCGTCTGCCCCTCGCGCGGCGTGAACGCACCGTATGCTCCAGTGAATTGAAACGGAACCGATACCAAGTGCATGTCGTGGTTCATCTGCACGCAAAAATGCAGATGTGGCCCCGACGTGAAACCCGTGTCGCCCGATAGCGCGATTTCCTGTCCGGCCTTCACGTGTTGCCCGACTTGCACACGCACACTTTCGAAAGCCAGATGCGCATACACCGACATCGCGCCGTCTGCATGAACGATGCGGATGTTGTTCGCGCGATCGCCGTACTGCGCCATATCGAGGCCGTTGCCGTAGAAATCGTTGTCGACCGTCATGATGACGCCGTCGCGCGCTGCGCGTACCGGCGTACCTTCCGGCATGCCGATATCGACGGCGTATTGGTTTTGCGGATCGCGATGACTGAATGAGCCGTTGAATCCCTGATTGACGCGAAATTGCAGCAACGGATTGAACGGAATCTGATAGTGCGCAGTCGCGTCCTGCACTGCGCGATAGTCTCCGGGCATGTACCGATACGCGTAGCGATACTTGAAACTCGCACCCGCCTTGGCCACGGCGATCGCCAGCGCGCGCGTCTCCGCTTGAGGAGCGAGCACGACCAATGCCGGAAGCGCCGGATCCGTCCGCACGTTGCTCGCTTGCTGAAGCGACAGCTCGACGCTGACCGGACCGCCGGACGAGTTGAAGAAATTCAACGTGCGATCGTCGTCCGTTCCGGACTCGCGCAACCGAATCAGCGGCTGATGATCCATGGCGACCACCGAGGACTTCACGTCGCCGACATCGCCGATCGGCGGGATATCGGTGAAATGGACGATGCCCTGCTTGTCCGTATATTGATACATGTGCTTCGCCGCCGCGGGCGCGCAGGCGAGTAGCCCAATTGCCGAAAGCAAAAGGATCCGAACTTCTTGCTTCATAAGTTCTGAGACTTGAGACCGACACAAGAGTGTCCGTTGATTGTCCGCATCATGTCCGATTGGCCGTTACGGCGTTCTGTATAAACGAGACAGCAGCACGCAACAGGGGACATATATGAAAAATCGTTTCGTATTGCATCTCGGTGTGATGGCAGGTCTGCTGATTTCGCTACCAAACTTTACCTCGGCCGTGAGCACACACCAAGGCGTGGATCAGGTCGCCGCGGGAGCCGGCCATACGTGCGCGCTGCTGGCGGATGGTTTCGTGACGTGTTGGGGATCGGGTCTGGTCGCCACGTCGTATTCCTCGCAGGTCGTGCCAAAAATCAGGCAGGCTGTCGCCATCGCCAGCGGAAACGATTTCGCGTGCGCATTGCTGCCCGATACGACAGTCGAATGTTGGGGATCGAACGACAACGGACAGCTCGGCATCGGCGACAACACCGGACCGTTGCCGGTCATGCGCGATACGAAACACACGCTTTCGAGCATCACTGCGATTACTGCCGGAGACTCGCATGCATGCGCCCTTCAGCAGATTCCTGGCGGCCCAAGCCAAGTGTATTGCTGGGGCTCCAACAGCGCCGGTCAGATCGGCAATTTCACCGTCGGCACGCATATCGATTTCGCCACATCCGTCGTGGTCCAGGATGGCGTCATCAATCCTGCGCTGGACCATGTCATTTCGGTGACTGCCGGCGCAACGCACACCTGCGCCATGAGATCCGATGCCACCAGCCTGTGCTGGGGCTACAACGCCTTCGGGCAGTTGGGAAACGGAAGCACGGCAAACGCCTCGTCACCGGCCCTTGTCACCGTGCCCGGCAACGGCAACGCGATGGTTGCGCTGCAGATGATCGGGTCGACGGTGTCGGCTGGCGGCGATCACGGCTGCGGTCTTGTCCCACGCGCTGCGCCGGCCAATGACTCCGTCGCATGCTGGGGCGGAAATTTTGTCGGGCAACTAGGCAATCCCGCGAACGTTTATACGGGTGCCCCGGTAACCAACGCGGTTCCTGTGCTGTACGCGCCCGCCGTCGAGCTGAACAACGTGGCCCGGGTCGTCGCGGGCGGCGACTTCACCTGCGCGGAGCTCGAATCGCTCGCGTCGGTGGTTTGCTGGGGCGACAACAGCAGCGGTCAACTTGCCAATTCATCGGCCCCGCGAAGTGATGTTCCGCTCACGGCCGCCTTCCATGGCGGACAACGCATCGACAGTTTGTCTGCCGGCACATCGCATGCGTGCGTCGTGATCAGTTCCGCCGTACTTTGCTGGGGCGCCAACAATCTCGGTCAGCTCGGACTCGGATTCACAGATTTGGATGCGCATAGCGAACCGATCGATGTGGCCGTCGATGCGCCGATCTTCACGGACAATCTGGAAGACGGCTGATCGTCGCGGCGGACCTGGCGTCAGCATTCGATGACATTCACCGCCAACCCGCCGCGCGATGTTTCCTTGTACTTGTCCTGCATGTCACGGCCGGTATCGCGCATCGTCTTGATCACCTTGTCCAGGCTCACGCGATGCTTGCCGTCGCCGCGCATCGCCATGCGTTGCGCGTTGATCGCCTTGACCGAACCCATCGCGTTGCGTTCGATGCAGGGAATCTGCACGAGACCGCCGATCGGATCGCAGGTGAGTCCGAGGTTGTGTTCCATGCCGATTTCTGCCGCGTTCTCGACTTGGTAGATCGATCCGCCGAGCGCGGCGGTGAGTCCGCCGGCCGCCATCGAGCACGCCACGCCGACTTCGCCCTGGCATCCGACTTCAGCACCGGATATCGATGCGTTTTCCTTGTAGAGAATTCCGATCGCGGCAGCCGTCAGCATGAAATTCAGGATGCCTTGCTCGTTCGCGCCTGGCACGAACCGGTCGTAATAATGCAGCACGGCGGGAATGATGCCGGCGGCGCCGTTGGTCGGTGCGGTGACGACGCGCCCGCCTGCCGCGTTCTCTTCGTTGACGGCCAGCGCATACAGGTTCACCCAATCCAGAATCGTCAACGGATCCTTGAGCGCGGCTTCCGGCCTGTCGCGCAATTCCTCGTACATGCTCGGCGCGCGGCGTTTCACTTTCAGTCCGCCGGGCAGCGTTCCTTTTTCGCGAATGCCGCGTGCCACGCAATCCTGCATGGCCGCCCAGATGGTTAGAAGTCCGGACCGGATCTCCGCTTCGTCGCGCCAAACCTTTTCGTTCTCCATCATCACTTGCGCGATCGTCTTGCCAGACGCTTCGCAAAACTTGAGCAGCTCGTCGCCCGAGTGAAACGGAAACGGCAGCGGCGTCATATCCGGGACGATCTTGTCTCCCGCCGCTTCGTCGTGGTTGACGACGAAGCCGCCGCCGACCGAATAATAATCACGCTCAGCCAGCACCTCGCCGGTGGCGTCGAACGCCGTGAAGCGCATGCCGTTGCTGTGGTACGGCAATTTCTGCCTCTTGTTGAACACGAGATCGATTTTCTCGTCGAACGCAATTTCGTGCTGGCCGAGCAGACGGATTTTCTTCTCGTTGCGGATACGCGAAAGCCGCGCCGGGATGGAATCGGGATCGATCTTGTCCGGCCACTCGCCTTCGAATCCGCACAGCACGGCCTTGTCGGTGCCATGACCCCGGCCTGTGTGTGCGAGCGATCCGAACAACTCGCCGCGAATTTTTGCGACGTTGTTCAATATGCCGCGTTCATCCAGCCAGCGCGTCACGAAGCGCGCGGCCGCACGCATCGGGCCCACCGTGTGCGACGACGATGGACCGATGCCGATTTTGAACAAGTCGAAAACGCTGACAGCCATGCGATACAAATATGGGTTCGTTGGCGTTATTCTACGCCTCCCGCGTTTCGTTCAATTCATGATTTTCGTTCTTTACCAGCGCGACGACTGCCATCTGTGCGATCTCGCCATCGGCGTCCTGGCGGATGCGCGCGCGCCGGATTTTTCCAGCGTCTTCATCGACAACGACAATGCGCTGGAAGCACGCTACGGCGAACGTGTGCCTGTGTTGCGCGAAGAACTGTCTGGCCGGGAACTCAATTGGCCATTCGACGCGCCGGCTGTCGCCGCATTTTTTCAGACGGCCGCAAGTGCTTCGATATCCGGCGTACGCCAGCCGCACGCCACGCCCCAAAAATAGAATACGGCGCCGACGATCGCGACGACGACGAGATCCCAACCGTAGGCCAGGTAATTAAGGCCGCCGAACTTCGAGCTGCCGATGTACGAGACCAGCGCGAGCGTCGGCAAATACGCGATGAGCCAAGCCGCACCGCGCAACTGCCGACCGAAATCGTTCCACCGTTTTTTAAACTGATAATAAATATAGATCGGCAGCGCGACTACCATCAGCAAAATGATTT
>DATAVJ010000161.1:0-1584 GCA_036267795.1 Rudaea sp. | reverse complement strand
TCGAGCAGTTGATACATCAGCTGCCAGCCGCCGATGCGGTCGTCGTCGGCCGCAGTTGGCCGCGGCAAACCGTTCACGGTGAACACCTCGCCGAGCTGCTCGGCGATTGAGGATTCCGATGTGCGATGCGCGAATGCGTCGGGCGAAAGGAAAACGTCGCTGATCCGTTCGCGGCCGCTGCGTTCGGCGATCGCTTGCGCCAACATGCGCGGCGAGAGCCCCGATTGCACGAACTCGCGATAGGTGACGACGCACGATGACTGGTGACTCGTGACTGGTGACTGGCCCGAACGATCGCACGGCGCATTCGCCGGCACGGCGCAATGCCAATACACCGCGCTGTTATGTTTAAAGCCCCAGTCGATCGAGATCCAGCGCGGCCACCACGGCTCGAGCCGAATGTCTTCCGGTCGCGAAGTGTGGCGCCCTACGTCGAACACATCGAAATATTGGCCGGCGAAAACGTTCCAGTCGCCGTCGAGAAAAGCGCGGCGCAAATATTCGGGCAGACTTTCCAGCGTGCGGCGATATGCGGCGTCGTTCGCGTATATCGGGTTGTCGGCCAGCCGCGCGCGAATGAAAGCGTAGTCGGCTGGGTCATAGAGTTCGGGACGATCGAATCCGGGCGGCGGCGTGTGATCGACCCACAGCGATTTCACCCAGGCGTGGCCGATGTTGCCCGGGTTTGTCGCGCCAGCCATGTTCGCGCGACTGCCGCGAACCGGGCAGCGATTGCGCGAGGTGAGAAATTGCCACTGCTTCATCGTGAAGTGCGTCAGCTCATCGACGCCGATGAACAAGAACTCCGCGCCTTGATACGCGTAAACATCGTTTTCGTTGCGGCAGTGGCCGAAGCGCGTGGTCGATCCGTTTTTCCACGTGACGATATGCTTCGACTCGTTGTACTTGCGGTAGTACGACCGCGGCACGTCGCGCCGAAAATACGCGAGCAGCGACGATTCGAGTTCCGGATACGTGCGGCGCAACAACAAGGAATCCGAGCCCGGAACGTTGAATGCCTGGCGAATCGCTTCCCACAGCAGCGCTTTTGTCTTGCCGGGGCCGGCGGCGCCCCCGAAGAGCCGATACTTCGCCGGCGATTCGTGAAATTCATATTGCCGCGGGAACGGTTGATAGAGTTCGCTGAGCGTCGGCACGGACGACTTCTGTTGCTGCGGACTGAGAATGGATCGGCGCATTGGACGAGTCAGAGTTTATCGATCGGTTCGGCTGCGCTAGCGCGAGGCGTGCCCGTTTCGTCGTGTGTTCAAAGCTGTTTGAACGCTGCGACATTCGGAGCACTACATCGCGCGAAGCTTCTTGCCGATGATGTAGGCGACGCCTCCGCCGATCAGTGCGGCCGCGGCCGGCCAATGATGCAGGCTCAACACCACGCCGGCCACGGCGCTGGCGACGCCGGCGATTTCAACGATCACGCCAATGCTTTCGAGATGTGCGTTCGATGACATGCAAGTTCCTTTCGGCAACATCTAGTAGGGGCGCAGCACGCTGCGCCCCAGGTCCGCAAGATGTCAGCGTTCGATAGGGTTTGGTTTTGGTCGATTCAAAGCACGGAGCAAACCG
>DATAVJ010000160.1:0-5655 GCA_036267795.1 Rudaea sp. | reverse complement strand
CGGTCAACACCTTGGTCGCCAATGCCAGCATGAACTTAAAGTTTTACCCAAGAATCAAATGCTAATCTAGCAAGAATATTGAAGAATTCCCAACTTCCTCATGTCGTTTCCACTATCAACCGCCATTCTCAGCCCATGCATCGGCATTTGCCGGCTCGGCGCCGATGGGCTGTGCGAGGGCTGCCTGCGTACCGGCGACGAGATTGCGCGGTGGCTGTCGATGAGCGACGCCGAACGCACACGCCTCATGTTCGACGTGCTTCCCTCACGCGGCGCGTCAGGACACGGCGCGTGAACATGGAGAAGGCGGAACTGCACCGGCGCTTGCACCGAGCCGTTCGTCCACTCGACGACGTACCGAAACCTCCCGGCTGGAACCATGGCGAGCTTCAGGACATTCTTTCCGCGACACCGTTGCGCACCGCGGCGGTGCTGGTCGGATTGATCGAGCGCAACGGCGGCCTCGCCGTGTTGTTCACGCAGCGAACCGAACATCTCACGCAACATGCCGGACAGATCAGTTTTCCGGGCGGCGCCGTGGAGTCGAACGATGCCGATGCCATCGCGACGGCATTGCGCGAAACGCGCGAGGAAATCGGCGTCGGTGCGGGATCGATCACACCGTTGGGATATCTGGATTGTTTCGACACCGTGAGCGGATTCAGTGTGACGCCCGTCGTTGCCGAAATTGCTTCGTCGTACATCGCCATGCCGGATCCGCGCGAAGTCGCCGCCGTTTTCGAAGTGCCGCTGGCGTTCTTCATGGACGAGAACAATTTGCGCAGACGCCGTATCGAATACCGCGGGCGTCCTCGCGACATCTTCGAATTCCATTTCGGCGAAAAAAACATTTGGGGCGCCACCGCCGCGATGTTGCTGAGTCTCGTTCGCCGGCTGGAGGCTGTGACGTGAACCATTCGACATTGATTTCCGCGCAACAATTGCACGAATTCGACTCGCGTGAGGTGCTCATCGTCGATTGCCGATTCGAACTTTCCAACGTCGCGCGCGGCGCTCGCGATTACGCGACGGGACATATTCCCGGCGCCGTGTACGCGGATTTAAATAGCGATCTGTCGGATTTGTCGAAAACAGGCGTCGGCCGCCATCCGTTACCCGATGCCGGGCAATTCGAGAAGGTACTCAGCGCATGGAATTGGAAACCCGAAACATTTGTCGTTGCCTACGACGATGCGGGCGGCGCGCTCGCGGCCGCACGGCTGTGGTGGATGTTGCGGTTGGTGGGCAGCCGCAGTGTCGCGGTTCTGGACGGCGGAATTGCGGCATGGACTAGCGCTGGATTTGCGCTCGATGCGACCATTCCCGAGGACAGTGGATTGTCTGTCGACGCGTCTTTCGACAAATCGCAGATCGTGATGACGGATGAATTGCAGCGGTTGATGACAAGTTCACGCACGCTATTGCTCGATGCGCGGGGTGCGCCGCGTTATCGCGGCGATATCGAGCCGATCGACCGCGTCGCCGGGCATGTACCTGGCGCGCGCAACCGGCCGTTCTCCGACAATCTCGATGCGAGCGGGCGATTCAAACCGGCCGTGCAATTGCGCTCGGAATTCGACGCCATACTCGGCTCACACGCGCCGCTCGACGTCGTTCACATGTGCGGGTCCGGTGTCACGGCGTGCCACAATCTCCTGGTGATGGAACACGCCGGATTGCACGGCTCGCGCATTTACGCACCGTCGTGGAGCGGCTGGATTGCCGATCCGCAGCGCGAAATCGCAGTCGGCGAAAACTAGAGCGCTTTCCACTCAGCTGCTTATGGCTTCGCCCTCATCCGGCTGCCGCCACCTTCCCCCGCTGCGCAGGGGAAGGATCGCACTTTGTACGGCTTGTCTCTTGCCTTCCCCTGCGCAGCGGGGGAAGGTGCCCGAAGGGCGGATGGGGGCACTCTGTAACTATACAAATCGAAAACGCTCTAGCCGTTACTTTTTCAATTTCGCAACAAGCGCTTTCAGCGCTGCCTGCGTTTCGCTGCCGAACCACGAGTCTGCGAATTCGTCGAGCGCAAAGCTGGTCGGATTTTCAAAAACGGCAGCGAGATCGCGGCGCGCGATCTGACGCGTTCCGAGCATGGCCAGCGGCGGCAATTTAAGCAACTCGCGCAACCATTCGGTGGCGCGCGGAACTACACGATCCATTTCGGTCAATTCGTCGACCATGCCGATGGCGAGCGCCTGTTCGGAGTCGAGCATCGTGCCGGCGACCATCAAGCGTTCCGCGCGATACACGCCGATCAGTCGCTGCAAGCCAGCCTGAATCGGCACGGGAACGGACAAGCCCACTTGAACTTCGTTCAGTCCGATGCGGAACGGCTTCGAGGAATCCGCACTGCGCGCCATCACGCGGTAATCGCAGAAAATTCCCAACACCGCACCGCCGGCCGGGCTGTGCCCGCTGATTGCCGCGACGATAGGAATCGCCGATGACGCGATCGCGCCGCACAGGCCGAAGAAGTCGGCGAAAAAAGCGATCAACTCCTTGCGGTTGAGACTTAGAAGAACGGGAACGTCCAATCCCGCCGAAAACATTCCGGCTTTCCCGGAAAGGATGATCCCGCGCGCGCCCAGCGCCGGCGCGGATTCGATCGCGGTGCGCAAATGACGGACGAGTTGCGGATCGAGCGCGTTGACGGGCGGCCGCGCCAACCGAAGTTCGACGATGGCCTCGTGACGATGTGTTTCCAGCATTTTCTTCTCGCTAAGTTCGCAAAGGATCGGAGCGGCGTAGCCGCTGGCTGTGCGCGCTCGACAGGGCGGCGATCAGCGTTTCCGCGGCGGGCGCAAGGCGCATACTGGCGTCCATGCCCGAAACGGGCGCCAATCATAAGGCAAACGGAATGAACGCGAACACGAAACGGATCTCACTGGCGGCACTGGCATTGATCGGCAACTTCGGCAACGCGATGGCCGCGGGACATTTGGTTGTCGAAAACGGCTGGATTCGCAGCGCGCCGCCGGGCGCGGCCATGCTGGCGGGCTACGGCACGTTGCACAATGTCGGCGATGCACCCGTCGTCGTCACCGGTGTGGAAAGTGCGGATTTCGCCAGCGCATCGCTGCACAAAAGCATGAACGAAAATGGCGTCGAGCACATGCGTGCGCTGGGCGATCTGCAAATCGCTCCCGGTCAGCGCGTGGCGTTCGCGCCGGGCGGCAATCACGTCATGCTGATGCAGCCGAAAAAGGAATTGAGGACAAACGAGTCCGTGCCGATCCACTTCCTGGCGACGGGCGGCGACAGCGTCGTCGGCATTTTCGTGGTGCGCGACGACGCGCCGAAACCCTGATCAAGCGGCTTCTTTCCGCTTGCCGTTGCCGAGCACGCGGGAGAGGAAACGGCCCGTGTGCGATTGGCGGTCTTTCGCGATCTGCTCCGGCGTTCCGCGCGCGATGATCTGGCCGCCGCGGTCGCCGCCTTCGGGTCCGAGATCGATCACCCAATCCGCGGTTTTGATGACGTCGAGATTGTGTTCGATCACGACGACCGTGTTGCCATCGTCGCGAAGACGGTGCAGGACTTTCAGCAATTGCTCGATATCGTAGAAATGCAGTCCGGTGGTCGGCTCGTCGAGGATGTACAGCGTGCGTCCCGTGTCGCGTTTCGACAATTCGCGCGACAACTTCACGCGTTGCGCTTCGCCGCCGGACAGCGTCGTCGCGCTCTGGCCGAGTTTGATGTACGACAAACCGACATGGACCAGCGTTTCTAATTTTCGCGCGAGTGCGGGAATTTTCTCGAACAGTTTCAATGCATCTTCCACCGTCATTTCCAGAACATCGGAAATCGTGTGGCCCTTGTAATGAATCTCGAGGGTCTCGCGGTTGTAGCGCTTGCCGTGGCAGACGTCGCAAGGAACATAAACATCCGGCAGAAAGTGCATTTCAACCTTGATCAATCCATCGCCTTCGCACGCTTCGCAACGGCCGCCTTTCACGTTGAACGAAAAACGCCCCGGCTGATAACCGCGAACGCGCGATTCCGGAACCTGCGCGAACAATTCGCGCAATGGCGTGAACAGACCCGTGTACGTCGCCGGGTTCGAACGCGGCGTGCGCCCGATCGGCGATTGATCGATATCGACGACTTTGTCGAACAGTTCCAGACCTTCGACTTTCACGAACGGCGCGGGTTTTTCGTTCGCCCCGTTCAACTCCGCGGCGGTGTGGCGGAACAGCGTGTCGTTGATCAGCGTTGATTTTCCCGAGCCGGACACACCGGTGATGGCGACGAACAATCCCGCCGGAATTTCCAGATCGACATCTTTCAGATTGTTGCCCGACGCGCCAAGGACTTTCAGAAGCCGATCGGGATCGGGCGAGCGGCGTTTCTTCGGCACTTCGATGCCGCGTTTGCCGGACAGATATTGTCCCGTCAGCGAACGTGGCGCGGCGAGGATGTTCTTGAGCTTTCCCTGCGCGACGACTTCGCCGCCGTGCACGCCCGCGCCGGGACCGATATCGACGACGTGATCGGCCATGCGAATGGCATCTTCGTCGTGTTCGACCACGATGACCGTGTTGCCGAGATCACGCAGCCGCGTGAGCGTTCCGAGCAAGCGCTCGTTATCGCGCTGATGCAAACCGATCGACGGTTCATCGAGCACGTACATCACGCCGACGAGTCCCGCGCCGATCTGGCTGGCGAGACGAATGCGCTGCGCTTCGCCGCCGGACAACGAATCGGCCTGGCGATCAAGCGTGAGATAGTCGAGTCCGACGTCGACGAGAAAACGCAGACGTTCGCGAATTTCCTTGACGATTTTCCCCGCGATCTCGCCGCGCCATCCGGCGAGCTTGAGTCCGTGGAAAAATTGCAGCGTCTGATCGATCGGCAGCGCCGTTAACGCGGGCAGATTCGCGTCGGCGACGAACACATTGCGCGCGCTGCGGTTCAAGCGTTCGCCGTGACAATCCGGGCACGGCCGTTCCGTGATGAATTTCGACAATTCCTCGCGCACGGCCGGCGATTCGGTTTCACGGTAACGCCGTTCGAGATTCGGCACGATGCCTTCGAAGCGATGCTTGCGCGCAACGCTGCCGCCGGTCTCGGTGAGATAGCGGAAGCTGATCATCTCATCGCCCGATCCGGACAGAATCGCGTGGCGAATTGCCTCGGGAAGTTGTTCCCACGGCGTGTCGATATCGAATTTGTAGTGGCGCGCCAGCGACAGGATCAGCTGGAAGTAATACATGTTGCGCCGATCCCAGCCGCGTATCGCGCCAGCGGCAAGGCTCAGGTTCGGATGCACGACGACGCGGCCGGGATCGAACACCTGCGTGACGCCGAGGCCATCGCACGTGCCGCATGCGCCCACCGGCGAGTTGAACGAGAACAGCCGCGGCTCGAGTTCGGGCAATGAGTAATCGCACACCGGACACGAGTAGCGCGACGAGAACAGCGTCGGCGGCGCTTTGTCGTCGTCCATGTCGACGAGCAGCGCGATGCCGTCGCCGAGACGCAGTGCGGTTTCGAACGATTCGGCCAAACGCTGTTTGATGTCCGGCGCGGCACGGAAGCGGTCGATAACCGCTTCGATCGTGTGCTTCTGCCGCAACGCAAGCGGCGGCACCGCATCGAGCTCGTACAGCACGCCGTTGACGCGCGCGCGCACGAAACCTTGTGCGCGCAGTT
>DATAVJ010000159.1:0-14203 GCA_036267795.1 Rudaea sp. | reverse complement strand
CCTGCGCCGCTACGTGCATTTGTCGACCGGCAACTATCATCAAGTGACATCGCGCCTCTACACCGACTTCGGCTTGATGACAGCCGATGTCGAGATTGGAAACGATGCGCACAAACTCTTCCAGCAAATTTCCGGGCTTGGACCGGTGATCCAGTTGAAGCGCCTTCTGCAATCGCCATTCAGCCTGTACAAGGGCGTGATGCGGATGATCGAACGCGAGATCGCACACGCGCAGGCCGGCAAACCGGCGCGGCTCATCGCGAAGATAAACGCGCTGAACGAGCCCAGCGTGGTGGAACTTTTATACAAAGCATCCTGTGCCGGTGTGCAGATCGATCTGATCGTGCGCGGCGCATGCACATTGCGGCCCGGCGTACCCGGCGTTTCAGAAAATATTCGCGTTCGCTCGATCGTTGGCCGCTTCCTGGAACACAGCCGAGTGTATTGGTTCGCGAATGCCGGCACACCTGAAACCTATTGCTCCAGCGCGGACTGGATGGAACGCAACCTGTTGCGCCGCATCGAGGTCTGTTTTCCGATTCTCGACGAAGCGCTGGCCAAGCGCGTGTACGATGAAGCGTTGCAGAATTATCTGGACGACAACGCGCAAGCGTGGATCTTGCACGCCGACGGTCATTACGAACACGCCGCACCCGGCGAGGCCGAACCGCATTTTGCACAGCGCTCGTTGTTGAGCTCGCTTTGCCAGTAGGGGAATGACAAACGGTTAGGCGCCGTCATCCTGTCATGCCACAATGCACGCTTCCGCTTCGGTGATGATTCGTGGCAAACGGCGCCGATTCCGAAATCAATGAAGGCGAGTTGATGGCGGCTGTCGATCTCGGATCGAACAGTTTCCATCTCGTCGTCGCGCGCTACGAGCACGGCGAACCACGCGTGATAGACCGTTTGCGCGACAGCGTGCGTCTCGCGGCCGGATTGCGGCCGGATGGCACACTCGAAGAATCGCGGCGCACAAAGGCGCTGGATTCCCTGGCCCGGTTCGGGCAACGCCTGCGAACCCTGCCGCAGGAACGCGTGCGCGCGGTAGCGACGAACACGGTGCGCAGACTGGCCGTGCCGTCGACGTTCCTGGGCCCGGCCGAGGAAGCACTCGGACACCCGATCGAAGTCGTGTCCGGGCGCGAAGAAGCGCGCCTCATCTACCTGGGTGTCGCACACGGTGTTCCGGATTCGCCGAATCGCCGGCTCGTCATCGACATCGGCGGCGGAAGCACGGAATTCATCATCGGCCAGCATTTCGACGCGATCGAAAAAGAAAGCCTGCAGATGGGTTGCGTCGCGAGCACGCTGCGGTTTTTCGAAGACGGCAAGATCAGCGCGAAGCGCTGGAAACAGGCGCAGATGGAAATCGCGGTGGAATTGCAGCAATTCGCCGCTGACTACCGCGGCGTCGGCTGGGGGGAGACGATCGGTTCATCGGGAACGATCCGTTCCATCGGCGTCATCATGCAGGCGACGGGCTGGAGCGAATCCGGCATCACGCCGGTAGCAATGGGAAAATTGCGCGATGCGCTGATCGATTTCGGACATATCGAAAAAATCAATTTGCCCGGCCTTACCGAAGAGCGCGCGTCGGTGATCGCCGGCGGCGCTGCAATTCTCGAAGCCAGTTTCACTGCACTGGATTTGACGGTGATGCGCGTCTGCGAAACAGCGATGCGCGAAGGCCTGCTGTACGACATGATCGGCCGCGCCGAACATCGCGATCCGCGCGCGGCGAGCATCGATGCCTTGGCGCAGCGCTATGCGGTCGATCGGGCGCATGCACAGCGCGTTGAAAAAACGGCGCTGGCATTGTTCGATCAAGTCGCCAAGGCGTGGCAGCTCGGCAATGCCGAACGCGACTGGCTGACCTGGGCCGCGCGCATTCATGAGATCGGTTTGGCGATCGCGCATAGCCAGCATCATCTGCACGGCGCGTATATCGTCGAGAATTCGGACCTTGCCGGTTTCGCGCGGCACGAACAGCAAGTGCTGGCCGCGATCCTGCGCGGGCATCGCCGCAAACCCGATGAAGCGGTGGTGCGCTCGTTGTCCGAGCGTCTGCGCCGCCCAACAGCGCGCGTGACCGCACTACTGCGCCTGGCGGTGCTGTTGCAGCGCAGCCGCGCAGTCGAGCCGACGCCGTCCATTCAGCTCGCCGGGGAAGACAGAACGCTGCAAATCGGCCTGCCCCGCCGCTGGCTCGACGCACACCCGCTGACGCGCGCTGATCTGGATCAGGAACGCGAATATCTGAAACACTACGACATCAAGCTGCAGGTTCGCGAAGGCGAGCGCCTCGTGGCCGCGTAGGGTTCAGGCAGGCGGGCTGGGCTTGAGGCCCACGATTTGCGTATTATTCGGATTCTCGATTCAGGAGTCCGATCATGCTGAAGCAAATTCTCTGCGTTCTCGCCCTCGCCGCCCCCCTGGCCATCGCGACCGCACAGCAACCCGCGAAAGTCGCCGACACAGCGGCCGCCAATCCGAAAGTTCTGCTGCACACGAGCGAAGGCGACATCACCGTGGAACTCTACGCCGCCAAGGCGCCGAAAACCGTCGACAATTTTTTGCAGTACGTGAAAGACGGTTTTTACGACGGCACGATCTTTCATCGCGTGATTCCGAAATTCATGGCACAGGGCGGCGGCTGGACAAAAGACTTGCAGCGCAAGCGCACACGCGCACCGATCCATAATGAAGCCAACAACGGCGTTTCGAACGCGCGCGGCACCATCGCGATGGCACGCACCAACGATCCGCATTCCGCATCGGCGGAATTCTTCATCAATCTCGTCGACAACAAGCGCCTCGACTACGTGCCCGATCCGAACGGCGGCGCAAATCCGGTGTCGTGGGGCTACACCGCATTCGGCAAAGTAACGAGCGGAATGGATGTCGTCGACAAAATCGCCGCGATCGAAACCGGACCGCAGGGCGCGTTCCAGAGCGACGTGCCGAAGACCCCCGTCATCATCGAAAAGGCAAGCGTCGTTCAATAACCCTCACGCGCGAGATGCCGACGTTTTTTATTTCGGATCTGCATCTCGACGAGAGCCGGCCCGACATTGTCGATCAGTTCGAGCGTTTCCTGGCAGAAGAAGCGCGCGGCGCCGACGCGCTGTACATCCTGGGCGATCTGTTCGAAAGCTGGATCGGCGATGACGACGATTCGCCGCTGGCCGATCGTGTCGCGCGCGCGCTGCGCGTATTGCGCGACAGCGGTGTGCCGATCTATTTCATGCGCGGTAATCGCGATTTCGTTTTGGGCGAGAAATATGCGAACCGCGCCGGCATGACGATTCTGCAAGATCCGACCGTCATCGATCTGCAAGGCACGCCGGCGTTGTTGATGCACGGCGATACGCTGTGCACCGATGATATCGATTATCAGAAGTTTCGCCGGCTGATGCACAACCGTTTTTTTCAACGCATTGCGTTGGCGATGCCGCTGAGTTGGCGACGCGTATTTGCCGGAAAACTGCGAGGGCAAAGCCAAAAGTACGTTTCCGCGAAGCGGAAAGAAATCATGGACGTGAATCAGTCGGCGGTGAAATCAGCGATGCGGAAACACGGCGTGAGCCTGCTGATTCATGGACACACGCATCGGCCGGCGACGCACCGAGTCGATCTGGATAGCCGGGCCGCCGAACGAATTGTGCTTGGCGATTGGTACGAGCAAAGCAGTGTGCTTACTTGGCCACGACTTTCTGAGGGCCGGTGAGCTGTTGCTTGTGGCCATCGTTGTAGACAATGCCGATGTAATACCAGTAGGTCTTGCCGGACTCAGCGGTGTTGTCGCGATATTGATAGTTTGAACCGCCGTCGCTGTTCTTGGAACCGATAGTCGGACGGTTCAACAATTCGAAAGGGCCTTCGCCGTTCGGGGCGCTAAAAATCTGGTAGCCGTGGATCGCGAGTTCGTTCGCCACGCTCCACTTTAGCAACGGCCCTTTGCCCGCCGGTGGCACTTCGTCGTTTTTTTGTACGGCGTTCTGCAATGCTTTACCAAGATCGCCATTCGATGGTTGCGCGCTGGTGGCTTGCGTGACGTCCGTGGATTTTTCTCGCTCCTTCATCACCTCATCCATTGAATGAACTTTGGTCTCCTTCGCTAACAGCAGGCCCCACACGGCCACTCGCAAGCGCTTCGAATACTCGGGTAGTTCCAGCGAAATGGCGCCCTGTATCGCGCCGGGCAGCTGCTTTTCGGGGACGATGAAACTCAAGTTACGGCAACCGGCAGCCTGCGGCGTGCAGGGCAGCACTTTCGCTTCGCCTTGAATGCCTTCGAGCTTGATATCACCGACCTTGAAATCTTTGCCGGATGGGCTGGAAAGCGAAAGCGTGAAACGATTGGAATTGCCGACGCGCATCAGACCCAGATCGAAAGGGTTCGAAGCAGGTACTACATCGCCGCGAATTTCGGCTTTTACTGCGAACCACGCTTGCGACTGACGCGGCGAATCGATCGCCAGTTTCACGTAATCGGCGTAGATGCCCCAGTTGGCGTTCTTGGATAGTTTCACGGCGACGGTGTGACCGTCCGGAAGAATATCGACGTCCACATACGGCGGCTTTTCCAGCACCTTAGTGGCCCGTAAATCGGGCGTATCCTGGCTTTCGAGGACGAGTTTCTTGGTCTCAGCCGCGGCATGCGCCTCGACGATGCCGAAATCGATAGTCGGCCGGTTTTGATCGAGCACGTTCATGACGAAACCGTGCGCGTTGGTGTAGCGTTTTTCGTTATCGGGCTCGTCTGTGACGAGCGTGAAGTCGTGATGTGAGTTGGAAAAAGCGTTGCCGGTATTGATTTCCGCGTGCAGGTAAGCCGTGGCGTGCGGCGCTATATCAAGCGTATGCGGCGCGATAGTATCGCCCAGCTTGACTTCCTCTGCAGCGGTGATGCGAATGGTCTTGGCGCCGCTGTTCGAAACAGAAATATCGCAGCTCGCTCGGGCAAAGGCATATACCTCGCCGAAATCGCAGCTTTCGATGACCAAATTGGAAGATGTGGCCGGGTTGGCCATCAGCAGCGCGGAAGAGAATAGCGAAATAATGGCGGGCATTTTCGACACCAAAAAAAAACCCACCCCGAAGGGTGGGTTTGTATAACGACACGATGAATTAATTCACCGAGAAATTCTGGAGCTTAACCGGGGTAGCTGCGACGGCGAGGTTGTAGGCGCCACAGTTACCATCAGTCACATTCGTAACGAAGATGTAGTACGTACCACCTGCCGTGGCCGTCACACTGGCATTCACCGTGCCAGGACCAGCAATAGTTTCGTCGTCGGCACACGCAGTATTGGCAGAACAAGTACCACTAACGATGGCCAACTCCGGGGTGAAAGCTGCCGACGTAAGCGACAGAGTCACCGGATTCGTAGGAGACGGGCCCACTGTCCACTGAATGATATCTAGGCTGGTACCACCCAAGAAATCGGAATTCGAGCAGATCTTGGCCAATGTGTTGGTGGTGCCGCTAGCGCAGTTGTTACCAGAGAAGCTGGCGTTGCCAGATGCGCCAATCGTACCTTGGTAAGGGGTAACACAGGTCTGCGCGGAGACAGCGGCACTCATGCTGAGCAATGCGAGGGCCGAAAAAGTAACCTTGAGCTTCATCGTCATCTCCTAATCAAAAGATTCTAATTAAATTAAAAACCGATAAACGTCTGGCGACGAGAATCGAACTCATCGACGGCAAAATTCTTGCTGGCATTATCAGCCCGGAAATTCGCTGTTGTGCCGTATAAGCCAAGCTGCGCCTGGACGATGCCGCTCCACCCAGCATTGCTGGCGGAGTACGTGCCTGACGGCGAGGGATCGGTCGGGGCAGTACCGCCTTCCGCTACGACCCAGTAGCGGAAGCAACCCGCATCGCCGCCGTTGCACGCAACAGTTGAGCTGCTGCCTGCACCTTTGGTGAGGTCAAACTCGACGTAGTAGTGACCATTCGCGCTCGTCGGCAATGTGTAGCTAATGTTCTGAACACCGGTACTTTTCCCCGAGTCCGCAACGACGAAATGCAAAGCTGGTGCCGCACCGCCAGCCAAGAAAATTTGGACTTCATCGGTACCCTGTGTACCAGGAGCCGTATTCGCAAACGCATCGAAAATCGTGGCTTGTACATTCGCAAGCGGAAGCGCCAGTGCAGAAGAGTCGAAGTAAAAACGCGCACGATAGCGCGATTCGCTCTGCGGACTGTTGTCGATTACTTGACCCTTCAAGTTAGCAACCGGCGCTGCGCTAATTGCAACATTCAAAGCGCACGTGGTGCCATGCAAGCCCGGATTAACGATGCTGAGCGTACCGCCGCCACCTTGTGACTGGCCGAACCATGCACCGCCGCCAGCACCGCCGCCAGTGACATTGCCAGCTGCGATCGACGGACACGTTGCCGCCATCACGCTTCCCATACCGGCTAACCCAAGTACCGCAACCGCCAGCGCCTTCATCTTGAATGATTTCATTTGTGTCTCCCAATCGATTGGGTGAGAGCTTATGCCCCTTACCCGTTAACTCACACCCGAACGCGCGGAGTCTAGGCAATCATTCAAGTGGCGTCAACAGGTTGTGTGACGCTCTTGACGAATCCGTGACGAAGCCGTCGGAACCGAAAACCGTGCCTTTGTTGCACTTGGTATCTAATAACGGAACGTCGGCTGCGAACCGGACACATCGGTTCGATCTGCGTCGGCGGCCGCGTCTTGCACGTTGACAGCGCTTCGCGCGCGCTTAGACAATGCGCGGCCTTTTCGCGGCCGCAGATAGTGCATCGCAGCAAACCCTCCCATTTACCGATTCTGGCAGTGATTCCCGCCCGAAATGAGGGCGCGACCGTCGGTGAGATCGTGCGCGGCGTCCAATCTTCGGTCGACTGCTCGGTCTTGGTGGTGGACGACGCCAGCGACGATCCGACGGCAGACACCGCCCGAGAAGCTGGCGCGATCGTGCTGAAACTGTCCAACCGTCTCGGCGCCTGGGGCGCCACGCAGGCAGGAATGCGCTACGCGCAGCGGCATGGCTATCGAACCGTTTTGACTCTTGACGCCGATGGCCAGCATCACCCCATGCAGTTGCCTGGACTTCTGGAGTTTCACCGACAGTCCGGCACGGACGTCACGATCGGCACCTGTTCGGAGCGCCTCAGCAATGCCAAGCGCTTGGCGGCGGGCTATTTTCGTTCCATCACCGGCATCGCTGTGCAAGACTTCACGTCCGGATTGCGTGTCTATGGCCGGCGGGCGATCCGGGCTTTGGCGTCGCGCGAGGCGAGCCTGCTGGACTACCAGGATTTGGGAGTGTTGATGTTGTTGCGCAAGAAAGGACTCATCTTGAAGGAAACACCGACGCAGATGTCGCCGCGGCGTTCAGGCGGATCGCGCGTGTTTTCGTCGTGGCGGATGGTGGCGCGTTACATGATGCACACGACGGTTCTCTGCTTCGCGCAGGTGGGAACGCGCGCGCGCATCGGACGCGGCCCGCGACGCACCGAGCCGGCCGCATGACGGCCGCGATCACGGCTGCCCTCATCGGCGTTCTGCTGGCGGGCGCGATCTTGTATCTGGTGCGGCGCGATCATCTGCACGGCAGTTTCGCGATCTGGTGGCTGACCGTCGCCGCGGCGATTCTCGTGCTCGGCATTTTCCCGCCGGTGATCGACTGGTTGGGCAGCATCACCGGCATTTATTACCCACCGATTCTGCCGATCACCATCGGCATCGGCATGATCCTCATCCGCCTACTGAAGATGGACGTGGACCGATCGCGCTCGGAGAGGCAGATTCGGCGCCTCACGCAAAAGCTCGCAATCCTGGAACAGGAACTGCGCGACGCCAAGGACACGCACGCCATGCCGGCCGCTGTGGAACCGATCACTCCGACTGCCCCAATTCAACGCACCGCCGGCGGCCGCTGACGCGTCGATGCGCGTTCTGCACATCGGCAAGTTTTTTCCTCCGCATCCCGGCGGCATCGAGCGCACCAGCGCGGATCTTTGCGCGGGCCTCGCGGCCAAAAGCGTCGAGGTCGCGATGCTCGCGCATGCGGAACCGGGGACGCTGCATACGACAACGCAGCGAATCGCCGATGTCGACGTAACGCGCGCCGCCTGTCTCGGGCAATTCTTGTACGCGCCGCTCAGTCTGACCTTTCCGATCGGGTTGCGTCGCGTCATCGCGCGTTTTCGTCCGCAAATCCTGCATCTGCACGTTCCGAACACGTCCGCGTTTTCGGCGTTGATGCTCCCTTCGGCGCGGCGTATACCGTGGATCCTCCATTGGCATGCCGATATTCCGATCGATAGCCGGCATGCCGGATTGCGCGCAGGATACGTTTTGTACAGACCATGGGAACAAGCGCTGCTGCGGCGCGCGCAAGCGATCATCGCCACCTCGCCCGATTACGCGGAATCAAGCGCGGCCCTCGCGCCGTGGCGATCCAAAGTCCATGTCGTTCCGTTGGGAATTTCCGACGTTTCCGCGACGCAGTCCGACATTGCAAAAAGTATACTTTGGCCGAACGCACCGCTGCGGCTGCTTGCCGTCGGACGCTTGAGTTATTTCAAGGGATTCGACGTCCTGTTGCGCGCCGTAGCCGATGTTCCCGAAGCGAGTCTCGTCGTGATCGGCGACGGCGAATGCGGGGACGATCTGCGCAGGCTGGCGAAGACGTTGAATATCGAGTCGCGCGTGAATTTCGCGGGACGCATCGACATGACGCCGGAAGGTGATGCGAAACTGGCGTCGGCCTACGCGCGCGCCGATATATTTTGCCTGCCGTCGACGGAACGCGCCGAATCGTTCGGCATCGTGCTTGTCGAAGCAATGCGCGCCGGTGTCCCCATCATCTGCAGCGCGATTCCGGGTTCCGGTGTGAATTACGTCGTTCGCGACGGCGAAAGCGGCATTAAGGTAACTCCGGGCGATTCAACCTCGCTGGCCGCCGCGATTCGACATTTGCGCGACGACATCGAATTGCGACGCACGCTGGGCGCCGCCGGACGACGGCGGTTTGTCGAAGAATTCACGCTGGGTGAGAGCGTGAATCGGACGCTGGCGATATACCGGAACTTGCTGGACGAAAATCCGCATCGCGCAGGAGCAGCGCCAACAACGTGATCAGCGCAGGTACGATGTGCATCACCAGCCGGTTGATGGCGGTGTAACTTTCCGCCCATTGCGCGGCATCGGTGAACAAGAACAAGAAGCAGAGAAACGCCAGGCTCGCCGCGATCAACATGCCGAGCACGCGGGCGGCACGAAGCGCACGAAATTGGCGCCATCGCCAAATCACGATGAGCGGCGCGAGATACCACAACAAGTTCCAGCTTGGCTGCGCGAACAGGCTAGTGATTGCGCCCGACAACGCAGCGGGATGAAACGCGATTGCCAATGTTCCGATCACCGGCACTTCGATCGCGTGCAGACTGATGCCGACCCAACCGAGTCCGAACAACGGCACTTTCAAATGTCCGATCATGGCGCCGATGGCAACGATCGCGACGATTGCGCCCATCACGTATCGACGCCAATGCCGCGGCAGCGAGCAGCAACCGGCGACACCTGCAAATACGAGCATCCACACGGCGCCTTCCAGTTTTATCCAAGGCAGCGACAGCACGCACAAGTACGCCAACGCCAACTGGTTTCGATCGTGCTGTTCCAGCCAGCGTGCCCACGCGAGCACGGCGAAACCAACCATCGCGGCGATCCACAAATCCGCATAGCCGGCCAACGCAACGTGAACGGTGACGAGCGGCAAGGATCCCAGAAAGTATACAAATGCCATGGCGCGCGCACGCGACAGCCCGAGGGCGCGCCACTGTCCGTAATGCCCGAACAGCATGCCAATCCATAAGGCCAACCACGGAAAATTGACGGTCGGTTCGATCCAGCCTCCGGCAGCGCTCGCGAACCATACCTGCAGCCACGCCAGCGCCGTGGGATAACTCCACGCCGGCCCGCTGTAGGATTCGCCGGAGGCGCCGGCTATCCACTGCCCCATCGGGATGAACGGTGCGTAATGACCTAGCAAAAACCATGCTTTCGATTTGACGGCCCACGCATCCCACGCGTCCCATGGAAACGTGGGCCGCAACAAGATTTCGCGCGATGCGATGAAGGCACGCCACACGAGCGACGCCAAGGCAATGCAGAAAAGTATAATTTTCCACCTTTCCATTTTTTGCCGCGGCGGCTGCGCGTCGGAATCGCGTGCGCGCGAGCGCCACCATGCAACGGCGGCGGCGATCAGGGTGAACACTACCAGCGGCAACCATGCATGCGTCATGGCTTGAGCGGTATCGGCGCGTGCAAACAAATCCGATGCCGCAGCGGCGAACAACAAGCCGAGTACAAGTCCATAGCCGAACGCCGTCGCCCAATAACCTGGCAAGCGCCGCGGATCGAATACGGCGTAGAAGGCGACGCCCGCCGCGCAGGGAATCAACCACGCGAAGGCTAAGGCGATACTCATGGCCGCCGCGCCTCGCGCAAGGCATAAAGGTGCAAATCGCCGGACTCGAGCACCGGCTCGAAACGACCGGTAGATTCGAATGCGCCCTGCTGGATCGAATCGGCCGATGCGCCAAGCGCCAAACCCCGCTCGTCGACCAGCGTTCCACGCGCGTCGTCATAGTGCCATTGGGTATCTCCGAACAACAGGACGAACGTATCGTTCGGCGGAAGCCGCGCGGCGGCCAATTGCTGCAACGGCGCAGAATTCAGCGGCAACAATTCGTAGATCAGTTTCAGGAAAACGTATTTCGACTCGGCGTCCACGAGAATTCGATAGGCAACATTTTGATGAGGCGATGGTTGCGTCGCGAAATAATCCCGCACTTTCGTGGCGGCTCGCGCGATGTCGGGATCGGGCACCAATTGTTCGCGCTCGCTCCAGGGTTTGCCGGCGTAGACTTCTTCCGTCAGGGCGTGCTTGCCGTGAAGATCACCGAGCCACACGAGATCGAGCAAGACCCATAACGCCGCGAACGCCACGAAGACGCTTCCGGCAATGCGTTTTTTCGGCCAGCGCAAGCAGACCGCCGCTGCCGCCAAACTCAATATGACACCGAACATTGCGAACGGCAGCAGCGGCGGCGCCTGCGATACTTCGCGCTGCGGACCGAGTGCACTGATCGAGAGCAGCGCCCACGGCGTGTAGCCGAACCATGATGTATACAATGCCGCAAAACTTCCGCGCCACGACGGCGACCACAGTTCCGCGCTGTCGAAGCGAAACGGCTTGAATGCAGCGTTCGGCGGCGCGATTTGCGGCGTGGCGTACTCCGCGAAACCCAGCTCGATGATGTCGCCATTCCATCCGGGAACTTTATGCAGGTCGAGACTCTGCCATCCGTCGCCCGGCCACGGTACGGTGACTGCGGGTTGAACATCGGCCGGTGAATCCGCGCGGCGGAAGAAAAACGACAATTCCAGCGTGCGCGGAAATCCGTCGAAGCGATAGCGCAAAACAGAAAAATCGCCGGCGTGCACATGACGAAGCGGCATAGCCTGCAGCGCACTGCCGTCGTCGCCGACGGAGCCGATTCGAAGCGATGCGCCATCCTCGACGCCCGCGCCGCGAACGACGCGGAAATCGCGCGCATCGAGCGTCAGTTGTTGTTGCGGCATCGGCGGCGATTTCCATGCAAGACCGGCCGGCCAGGCAAGAACGAGCAGCCAGATCAGCGCGATGGCGACGATACAGACGATACCTCGGATCACGCCGCGGCCCCGAGTCGGCGCAGTTCGGCTTCGCTGAAACCGGCGGCGATGCGCGCCGCGGTATTGAACGGTCCGCGCACCGCGCCGCTCGCATGGCGCGCCACCAATGCGTCGAAGGTTGCGTCCGCGTCGACGCCGTCACGAGCGCAGCACCACGCAAACCAACGCGAACCGGCAGCCACGTGCGCGACTTCTTCGCGCAATATCAATTCGAGGATCTCGACCGTTGCGTGATCGCCAGCGCGACGGAATCGCTCGATCATTCCCGGCGTGACATCGAGTCCGCGCGCTTCGAGCACGCGCGGCACCAGCGCCATCCGCTGCAGACACGAATCAGCCGTCTTTACCGCCATTTCCCACAGACCGTCGTGGGCGTCGAAATCACCATATCGGGAATCTAATTGCGCCAGACGCTCGCGCAACAACGTGAAATGGCGCGCCTCGTCGTCGGCAACCGCAATCCAGTCGCGATAGTAGTCGGCAGGCATATCGCGGAATCGATACACCGCATCCCATGCCAGATTGATCGCATTGAATTCGATGTGCGCTACGGCATGCACCAATGCCGCGCGGCCCTCGATGCTGCCCAAACCGCGATGCGGAAGATGTTTTGGCGCGACCAGTGTCGGTTTTTCCGGACGTCCGGGAACGCCGATCGATTCGATCGGCGTCTCGTCGTCGATCCTCAAATCGCCGTTGCGGAATGCCAAGGCGGCCGCATGCGTCGCAGCGAGCTTTGCGGACGGATCCTTCAGATCGAGGCAATAACCGGCGCGTTCGAACACTCCGGATTCGCCATTCCCTTTAATGTTCACGCGTCGCTCCGCCCCGGAAAGGCGCCGGTATTGTGCCAGACTGACATCGTGTCAGGTGCAAGGCGCGGCAAGCGGGAATGTCCCGCATCGCGCGCGATTCTCATGTCATCTCAGGTATAGACGCAAAAAGACGTCGAATCAGGACATCGCATCGGCGGCCACGCGTGCGCGAATCGTTCTTACGACGCAGTTCTGCGCTGCGTTTTCGCGGAATCGGAACGGTTGAATTCCAGTTCGCGCAGATACGTCGGCTCGACGCCGGTGACGTATTCGCCGGAAAAGCACGATGCATCGAAACGCGTGAGCTTTTCGTTGCCTTCCGACACCGCGGCCGTCAGATCGGCCAGATCCTGATAGACCAGCCAGTCGGCACCGATGATCTGTTGCACTTCTTCTTCAGTGCGGTCGTGCGCGACCAGTTCCGTCGGCGCCGGCATGTCGATGCCGTACACGTTCGGAAAACGCACCGGCGGCGCGGCCGACGCAAAGTATACTTTTTTCGCGCCTGCATCGCGCGCCATTTGAATGATCTGCTTCGAGGTGGTTCCGCGCACGATGGAATCGTCGACGAGCAGGACGACTTTCTTGCGGAATTCCAGCTCGATCGCGTTCAATTTGCGGCGCACGGATTTCACGCGCTCGCTTTGCCCGGGCATGATGAACGTGCGGCCGATGTAGCGGTTCTTGACGAAGCCTTCGCGCATCGGCAATCCGAGTTCCGCCGCGAGCGAACTGGCCGCAGTGCGCGCCGTGTCGGGAATGGGAATTACCGAATCGATGTCGTGATCCGGCCGCAGTTGGCGGATTTTTTCCGCAAGACGTTCGCCCATGCGAAGACGCGCTTTGTACACCGACACGTCTTCGATCATCGAATCCGGACGCGCGAGGTATACGTATTCGAAAATGCACGGCGCGTGCGGATAGCCGTCTGCGCAATGCCGCGTGAACAGTTGACCGTCCGGCGTGAGCAGCACCGCTTCGCCGGGCGCCACGTCGCGCAGGCGTTTGAAGCCGAGGATATCCAGCGCGACGGATTCCGATGTCACTGCGTATTCCTTGCCGGCTGCCGTCTCGCGTTCGCCGAG
The DNA here is from genome assembly GCA_036267795.1 of Rudaea sp. GTDB lineage: Bacteria > Pseudomonadota > Gammaproteobacteria > Xanthomonadales > Rhodanobacteraceae > Rudaea. The sequence goes on along the minus strand of DATAVJ010000159.1, from coordinate 568 downwards.
CACGAGCGGGCGAATGCCGTACGGATCGCGGAACGCGAGCACGCCGTAATCGAGAATCAGCGAGACGACCGCATAACCGCCGCGTGCGCGGGCATGCACACCCGCGACGGCCTTGAACAGATGATCCGGCGTCAGGTGATGACGCTCCTGAATCTGCAATTCGTGCGCGAGGATGTTGAGCAGAACTTCCGAATCGGAATCGGTGTTGATATGGCGCCGGTCGTCTTCGTACATCTCGCGGCGCAACGACTCGGCGTTGACGAGATTGCCGTTGTGACCGAGCGCGATGCCGTAGGGTGAATTCACATAAAACGGCTGCGCTTCCGTCGTGCTCTCCGAGCCCGCGGTCGGATAGCGGCAATGTCCGATGCCGATGCGGCCGCGCAGTTTCAGCATGTTGTCGCTGTTGAACACGTCGCGCACCAACCCTGCGCCTTTGTGCAGACGCAGCTTTTCGCCATCGACGGTCGCGATGCCCGCGGCATCCTGGCCGCGATGCTGCAAGACGGTCAGCGCGTCATACAGCGACGAGGCGACTTCCGATTTGCCGACGATACCGATGATTCCG